>JAEUUU010000031.1 GCA_016787345.1 Saprospiraceae bacterium
ACGTTTTTGGCGAGAATAGTGATGCCGCGCTCCCGTTCCAGGTCGTTGTTGTCCAGGATCAGTTCACCGGTGACTTCATGCTCCTTGAAGACTTTTGCGGCGTGAATCATTTTATCCACCAGGGTGGTTTTGCCGTGGTCGACGTGGGCGATGATGGCGATGTTGCGGATGTTTTTCATGCAAATAAGTAGGATTGGATCAGGGGGCTTTGGTTAGACAAAAAGAAATATTTATCAAAACCTCGCCCTTTTTCCAAATTTTAATCTGACAGAGCAGCTTTTTAAAACGAGCCGCAAAATTACGTTTTTTAAACGCCAAAAAAAAGCCGGTATTTGTCCCGACTTTGTTAACGATTGATGAAGTTTTTAAAAAAAGCTGCCAATCTGCTTCCGGCAGGCATTTTTGGACCGCTACCCTCCCCCGCCGGTCTGCGTTTTTCGCGGCAAAACTTCACCGCACAAATACATGATGCTGCGCAGGTTGGGCCGGGAGTTGTCATAAACGACGATACCCGCCACCATCGTGCCCACCCTCCCGATGCTGTCGAATTTGACACGAATCACCGCGCTCTCGCCGGGCATAACCGGGTATTCGGGTCGTGCGACGACCACACAATTGCAAGCGGTTTTTATCTCGGAGATGACGTAGGGCGACTTGCCGGTGTTTTTTACCGTAAAGGAATCGAACACGATATAGCCCGACTCCACTTTCCCGAAAAAGAGCGAATCCTTGTCCCACTCGACCGTGGTGCGCGGGGCATTGACGCCTTCGTTGTTGAGCACGGAGATGTATTGCAGGGTTTTTTCCTGCCCGGCAGCCGGCAAATGTCGGTAAGCGTCCTGCAATTCCTGATCGAGCTCGCTTCCCTGGGTACGCATGTAGCCCAGCAATTTGAGTTTTTGGGCGGTGCTCAGGGTGCGCAAGTGCGGGCGCAAGTCCTGCACGGGTTGCTGGGCAGACATAGAATATGCCAATAGGAGCAGGAAAAGGAGGGCAACAGGCCGGATCATGCTTTAAGATTTAATTCCCTGAAAAACGACGTGGGCCGCTCCGATGATACCGGGCGACCCACGTTTTTGTGCGGGAAGCGAGACTCGAACTCGCACGACCTTGCAGCCAATGGTGTTTGAGACCATCGCGTCTACCATTCCGCCATTCCCGCGGCGCTCGAACCCTTCGGTTCAAAAAGCGGCTGCAAATTTAGACAGATTTTCCCTTATGCGCAACAAATACCTTTTTTTGAAAAAATAGTCGCGCACTTCGGGCAGGAGGGCATCGCCCCCGGGGTCGCTGTATTGTTGTAAAACGGGCGCTATGGCCTGCTCCAGTTGTTGTTCTATGCCCTCCACTGCCCGAAGGGTTTGTTCGTAACGTTGCGCATCGAAGTCCATCTCCAGTTCCATGAGACTTTCGTTGATGTCCATCATATCCATCAAAAAATCCTGCGGAAGCGCCGGCTGATTTTGCTCATCGCCCAACAAGCCTTTGATTTCCAGGACATAACGGATGCGTCGGTCGGGATCGGCGAGGGTATTATACGCCTCGTTGTTGAGCGTCGATTGCTCCAGCATATTGGCCTGCCGGGCCTCGTCGGCCAGGGTATGAAAATCGGGGTGGTACTTTTTGCTGTTCAGCAAAAAAGCGCGGCGCAGGGCTGCTTCATCAGGGGAAAAACCGACCGGGATACCAAAGAATTCAAAATAGTTCATTTGCCGAAAAACTGCGAAATCCAGTGCCGCCAGATGTCGTTGCCGAGGGCAAAGACCATGAGGCCGAGCAGCAGGAAGAAACCGACGGTCACGGCGCGTTCCATGAATTTGTCGCTCACCTTGCGGCGGGTTATCACCTCCCAGAGCAGAAACATGACGTAGCCACCGTCGAGGGCCGGGATGGGCAGCAGGTTCATAAAGGCCAGAATCAGGCTCAGCTGGGCGGTCATGGCCCAGAAACGCTCCCAGTCCCACTCGGTACCGAACATTTTGCCGATACTGATCAGACTGCCGAGGTTGTCTTTAACGGCGATTTTGCCTTTGAACATTTGTCCGAAGGCTTTCATCTGGTTGTCGAGAAAGCCCAGACCCATTTCAACCCCGGCGGGGAAGGCTTCGAGGAATGAATATTTTTCGCGTTCGATCTTGTAAAAGGTACCGGCCGACTGCGGGAAGGCGCCGATTTTTCCGTCTTCGGTAAGGGTGATGGCAAAGTCGAGCGTATCTTTTTCGTTGCGCAGCACAGTGACGGTCGTGGGTTTGCCCTTGAATTCCTGGGCCAGCGGCGCAAATTCGTCGTAGAACTGCGTAGGCCGACCGTCGAGCGCGATGATCCGGTCGCCTTTTTTCAGTCCGGCCTCCGCGGCGGGTTTGCCGGCGGGTGTCGATTCGACATAAAAAGGCACCCGAGGAGCCATCAGCATGCCTTTGGGCACTTTCTGGCTGGTAAGCTGTTCGGCAATATCGGCAGGCAACTGGAGCATTTGCTCCTGCCCGTCGCGGCGGATGGTGATGTTGTGTACGTCGTTGAGCACGACGGCCTCGATGAGTTCGGCCGGCTCGACGCGATCGAAGGGTTTGTCACCAATTTTCAGGATCATATCGCCTTGCCGGAAGCCCTGACGGAGCAGGAGCGAGTCCATGGCAAGACCGTATTTCAGTTCCGAGGTGGGCACATAAGCTTTGCCATAGCCCCAGAGCATCATAGCGAAGATGAAAAAGCCGAGCAGAAAGTTGACGGTGACGCCGCCGATCATAATAATAAGGCGTTGCCAGGCTGGTTTGGAGCGGAATTCCCAGGGTTGGGCCGGTTGTTTGAGTTGTTCGGTGTCCATGCTTTCGTCGACCATGCCCGAAATTTTGACATAACCGCCGAGCGGAAGCCAGCCGATACCGTATTCGGTTTCGCCGCGTTTGACTTTCCAAAGCGAGTTGAAGGGGGCGGCATCGAAGAAGAGGTAGAATTTTTCCACCCGGGTTTTGAACCAACGGGCGGGGAAAAAGTGCCCCATTTCGTGCAAAATGATGAGCAGAGAAAGGCTTAGCAAAAACTGCGTGATAGTGATCAGCGTATCCATTCAAAAAATTTACGAGTCAATTGGAGGGTCAAATGTCTGCAAAAAACAAACGAGGATCTCCGAAGTTGCGGGCAAAGCTACGGAAGTCCTCGTTGGTTGTGACGCTTGTTGGACAAACGTCGTGTTTCAGACGCCTATTTCACGGTAGCGCTGGGTATTGGCGGGGTCTATTTTGGTCATGATCTGGATCACCCGTTCTTTCTGCGGTTTGGCGCCGATCTTCCACATTTCGATGAGTTCGTCGCGTTTGGAATTGGCGAACATCTGTACGATCATGGAATTAAAATAGGCAATGCTGACCTTTTCGATCTCTTCGAGCGATTGCAAAATGGCGACTTTGCCCTGGGCAATATCGGTAGTAAACATATCCAGCCCTTTCCGGTGGTAGTTGTACATGGCGTTGCGGAAGGGTTTGACGCGCGGATTGAGCAGATTTTCCATAATCCAGTACCGGTTGCGGTTTTTACCGCCGTCGCCCGGGCGCCAGCCCGGCGACTTGTTTGAGGTCGAGTTCTGGATATTGGTGACCAATTGCTGCGCAATCAGGAAATAAGGGTCGCCGCCCTGCGGGGAAAAGGTATCATAGTCCATGCCCAGGATGACGTAGACGTAAAAAGCGAACAAAGCGGGCAGGTTCTGGTTTTCCGAACCGTCGCGCAGAAACTCGATGGGCTGGTTTTGTTCGTAACTGAAAATAACGTCTTTGTCGAGGTGCGAAAGCAGGGGCGTTTCGTAGCTGGTACCGTACACCGGGCGCACTGCCTGTACGGCCAGCTCGGCTTCGAAGGTATTGTTGTCCTGCTCGGTTTTTATGGTCATGATGAAGTTGCATTTGATCCGCTCCTGCGGTTCGAAGGCATCTTCGGTCCATTTGGTGTTGTTGAGAAATTCGCGCAGGGCCGTTTCCAGCTGATCGAACACTCGGCGGTCCGTCCGCTGCAATTGGGGGGTATTGATCTTAACCGTGCAATTGAGTTCTCCCTGGGCAAAAACGCCGGCATTCAGCAGGAAAAACAACAAAAAGGTACAGCAACGGACAATCGTCATTTTATTCATCATAAAAAAGGTGGGACAATAGTATCGACCAATGACGCTTAATCAGGCGTTCGGGTTGGCTTGCCTGATGATTTCCTCAACAATATCTGCTGCCACGGCAGTCTTGTCTTTCAGATCGAAATCGGTCTGACTGCCGTCGCGGCGCAGGATGCTGATCTTGTTGGTATCGTGTCCGATTCCCGCGCCGGGGTCGCGCAGCGAATTCAGGACGATAAAATCCAGGTTTTTCTTTTGCAGTTTTTTGCGGGCATGCTGTACCTCGTCGTTGGTTTCGAGGGCGAAACCGACCAGAATTTGTCCGGGGCGTTTCTCCCGGCCCAGGGTTGCGGCGATGTCGATGGTTTTGGCCAACTCGATAAATAGGTCGTCGCTTTTTTTCTTGATTTTCGTTTCCGAGTAATTTTTGGGCTTGTAATCGGCCACGGCTGCCGCCAAAACGGCAATATCGCAGTGCGGAAACACCACTGCGCAGGCTCGGTGCATTTGTTCGGCCGATTCGACGCGTTCGACCCGAATGGCGGTGTTGGCGGGCCGAAGATGCGTCGGGCCGAGCACCAGCGTGACCTCGGCGCCCTGGCGGGCAAGACGCTCGGCGAGGGCGATGCCCATTTTCCCGGTAGAACTATTGCCCAGAAAGCGCACAGGATCGAGCGCTTCGTGGGTAGGACCTGCCGTGACGAGGGCTTTTTTTCCTGTCAATGCTTTTTTTTCAGCCTGTTGATGGCCGCCCAAAGCCTGATCGACAAATGTGACGATGTCTTCGGGTTCGGCCATACGGCCGTCGCCGACGAGTCCGCTGGCCAGTTCGCCATGCCCGACGGGAATCAGCCGAACGCCATGCGTTTGCAGGCGTTGCAGGTTGTCGCGGGTGGCCGGGTGTTGCCACATGTCGAGGTCCATAGCCGGCGCTACAAATACCGGGCAACGCGCCGAGAGGTATACGGCGCTCAAAATATTGTCGCACAAGCCGTTGGCTAGTTTGGCCAGGGTATTGGCCGTGGCGGGAGCGATCACCAGCGCATCGGCCC
Source organism: Saprospiraceae bacterium (assembly GCA_016787345.1). GTDB lineage: Bacteria > Bacteroidota > Bacteroidia > Chitinophagales > Saprospiraceae > M3007. The sequence continues at coordinate 5,152 of JAEUUU010000031.1, forward strand.
AAAGGCCGAGTTCGACGTGGTTGTTCCAGCCTGATTCGGTACTTACTTCACTGTGTACCGGATGTTTGGAAAGGGTGGAAAGGGTAAGCGGCGATATAAAATCCGTGGCCGCGTCGGTCATCAGCACCCGCACTTCATCGCCGCGTTTGACCCACAAACGCGTGAGCAAAGCAGCCTTATAAGCCGCAATGGAACCGCTGACACCGAGTAAAACCCTCATAACAAGCGATAGATTATAAATGATGAATGATGAATGTATTCCGATCGTAAAAGGATTCATCATTCATCATTCATCATTCATCTCTTTATTCCTTGTCTTCGACAACGCGCCATTGCATATCGCCGGTCATGAATTCATGGGTAGCGATGATGGCGGTATTGGGCAGGCGTTCGTAGAATTTGGAGATTTCGATCTGCTCTTTGTTCTCCTGTACTTCTTCTATGGTATCGGAGCTAACGGCGAACTCTTCCAGTTTGCGCTGGATTTCCCATTTCAGGTCGCTCGAAATTTGGCGCGCGCGTTTGCTGACGATGACGATGCTTTCGTAGATGTTACCGGTTTTGTCCACGAGTTCGAGTACGTCGCGGGGTTGGACGTTGGGGTCGAGGCCTTGGGCCTTGCTTTTGATGTCGCTCATGTATGCGGAATTGCGTTTAATGTAATGATAAAATAATCAGGTGGTTTTCAGGCGCTTGCGCAGTTCTTTGAGTTCGGCTTCGGCGTCTTTCCTGATTTGTTTGACTTCCCGTGCGTTGCCGCTTTTGGGATATTTTTCCAAAAACGCATCGCAGCGTGCAACGGTTTCGGAATAGCGTTCGATTTTCTTGTCGACCACACTGTTTTGGCTCAACAGGTAATCCGACTTGACGATCAGGTAGCGGACGCGCTCGGCGTCGGGGCTTTCCGGGTAGTCTTTAAGCAGGTTGTCGAATGAAATAACGGCAGCCTGGTATTGTTTGGTGTTGTAGTACAGCTCGCCTTCGGCAAATGCTTTTTCCTCCAGTTTGCGACGGCACTCGTCGATGAGTTCGTTACATTCCGGCACGCGTTTGCTCTCGGGGAAAAGGTTGACGAAGGTCTGGAATTCGTCGATCGCAGCCAGGGTATTCGACTGTTCGAGGCGGAAACTGGGCGATTGCTGGTAATTGGAATAGGCCGACATAAAAGCGGCTTCTTCGCGATAGGGCGAGTTCGTGAAGGTATTGGAAAAGTTTTTGAAATAATAGGCCGACAGCACGAACTGCTTGGTGTGGTAATGCGCGTAGGCGTACTGAAAATACGCTTTTTCAGCAGCGTCCTTGCCTTTGATCTGGTTCAGCACCAGGTCGAACAGGGTAATGGCACGCTGATAGTCTTCTTTCTCGTAGTATTCAAAAGCTTTCTGGAGAATCAGGTCCGGATTGCCGCTGGTACGAACGATCTCGAACTTGCTTTTACAGGCGCTGACCGCTCCTAACAGGGCAAAAAACAGGAGCCAGGCGAATGTTTTTTTCATAGGGGTGCAAAGGTACAGTTTTTGGTCAAAAAATTGGCAAAATCACTTACAATAGCGTTAATCTTTGTCTAAACGAACAAGCCGGTCCGGATGTGACGCCCGAACGAAGAAATTTAAACCTTCACGCCGACTCCAGCGTTTTGCGCTAAAATAAGACCTTTGTCCGGCCTAACTGTCAAGTAAAATATGGATGTCCTGACCCACTCTGCCACCACACCCGAACTGGAAGCCGAATTTCAACGCAAGATCGACGCCGAGCAGCGCATCGAGCCGAAAGACTGGATGCCGGAGGCTTACCGCCGCACCCTGATCCGCCAGATCGGGCAGCACGCACATTCGGAAATTGTGGGCATGTTGCCCGAAGGCAACTGGATCACCCGCGCGCCTTCGCTCAAACGCAAGGCCATCCTGCTGGCAAAGGTGCAGGACGAAGCCGGCCACGGACTTTATCTCTACTCGGCTGCCGAAACCCTCGGCGTAAGCCGCGACGATATGGTGGAAGAACTGCACAGCGGCAAGGCCAAATATTCCTCCATTTTCAACTACCCCACCCTCAGCTGGGCCGACATCGGAGCCATCGGCTGGCTGGTCGACGGAGCCGCCATCCTCAACCAGATCCCCATCTGCCGCTGCTCCTACGGCCCCTACGCCCGCGCCATGGTGCGCATCTGCAAGGAAGAAAGCTTCCACCAGCGCCAGGGCTTCGAAATCCTGCTCACCCTCTCGCAAGGCTCGCCCGAACAACGCGCCATGGCCCAGGACGCCATCAACCGCTGGTACTGGCCCTCCGTGATGATGTTCGGCCCCTCCGATACCGATTCGACGCACTCCGCCCAGAGCATGACCTGGAAAATCAAACGCTTCTCCAACGACGAACTGCGCCAGCGCTTCGTCGATATGATCGCCGAACAAATCAAAGTATTGGGCCTCAACATCCCCGACCCCGATCTCCGCTGGAACGAAGAACGCGGCCACTACGATTTCGGCGCCATCAACTGGGAAGAATTCTGGAACGTGGTGAACGGCAACGGCCCCTGCAACCGCCAGCGCATGCATGCCCGGGTAAAAGCCTGGGAAGACGGCGAATGGGTGCGCGACGCGGCAAGCGCTTATGCGGAGAAGAGAAATCGGAAGAAATGAGGATGCGAGGATTTGAGGATGCGAGGATTTGAAAAAAGGGTTATTTCTGCTCTCAAAAATGTAGTTGTCATTCGACAAGCCATCCAATGAAAAGAGCAGAAATAACCCTTTTTTCAAATCCTCGCATCCTCAAATCCTCGCATCCTCAAATCCTCGCATCCTCTATTTTCTAAAAAAGATCGGCCGGGCAAACATGAAATTCCCTTGCGCATCCGGCACGTGTACAATCGGGCAGGCTGCCACCAGGCGCGTGACCAGGCGCTTGCGCCGATCGTCCCAGTACCAGTCTTGCACGAGACCGAGCCGCAGATAATCCGCCCCAATTTCCATCCGAGCGATTCGCACGTGTTCTTCATAGGTTTCCGGATCAAAAGTGACGATCGTGTCGGTACTGCTGTACAGGTTGGAGCGATCGTCGGCCTGCGCGGGATAAGCCCAGTTTTTTGCTGAAAAAATATCGGTAGTAGGGTCTTCTATCACGCGTTGCATAAACATCTGCATGACAGGTCTGGCGGGTTGTTTCAAGGGTTTCAGGTCGCCGAGCAACACCTCCCGGTTCTGTACGCCGACGCGGTAAGCCCAGTTGACGGCCGGGTCCGACACCGACGGATATGGCGCTGCCGGAGGGGCGACGGGGAGCCAGAAGGGCACATTGCCTTCTTTGAGCACCGGACCGATGGCCAGGGTAAGCAGGCCGAATTCAGCCGTTTTTTCGCGATAATAAACCAGTTGACGGACCCGAAACCCTTTGAAATCTTTGGGCGTCAGGTCTCTGTGGATGATGCGCTGCTCGCCTTCATACGTTTCCACACTGAACACCATGATGGTATCGGTCCGGCTTAATTTTTCCAGAATCCCGTCGACGTCAAGTTTTTGTTGCAGTGCTGCATCGGCAAAAACGGCCTGACCGGGTGTATTGGCCTGCGCCAGCAGGATGGCCCCCAGACTGGTGGGTTCGGAATACAATTGAGCCGGGTCGGATGCCGTGGCTTTCAGCAGCATGGGCGCTTGTAAACCCGTTTGGTTGGGATCGAAGAAACCAGTTACATCCAGCGCGATGTCAAATTCGGCCTCTGCAACCCAACTGACGGAAGGGTCGGAAAGCAATTGGTCTGCCTGAGCAGAGAGCGCGAAGGCATACAGGCATGCCAGGCAAGCAAAAAAGGTTTTTTTCATAAAATTCAAACGAGATGGGAAATGAGATTCAACGGCCTGCCGTGCATTTTCGGTAAAACAGCGGCCGCCAGTACCGGAACGCTCCGTCGTCGCTCCTTATTTCCTGCAAAGGCGCCACTGCCACCAAACGGGTGAGCAGCATTTGGCGTTTGTCGTCCCAATACCAGTTTTGTACAAGCCGCAAGCGGCCGACAAGGTCCGGATTCAGCAGAAAAGGCTGGGTAACGATATGTTCTTCAAATGCTTCAAAATCAAAAGTTTCAAGGGTGTCGATCCGGCTGAAAACCTGTTCGCGCCTCTCCAGCGAAAGCGGTTTCCAATCGACGTCGAACAGCTCGACAGCGGCCCGATTGCGCGCGGCGGACAAAAAGTCGGGCATTACCGCGTAATCCGGTTGTTTCAGGGAATGTAGTTGTTTGAGGTCGGGGCTCACGTTATTGGTTCGAATCCGGCGGGCCCAATGAATATTCGGGTTGTCGAGACTTGGAAACTTGCGCATATCGGCGCGTTTCTCCGCCGGCACGTTCCACCAGAACAGGACCCGGCCATCGGGCAATGCCGGGCCGATGGCCAGGGTAATCAGGCCGAAATCGGCGGTTCGGGCCCGATAAAAAAGCAATTGGCGCACCCGCAGGTAGGGGCAATCTTCCGGACCGGTTTCCATGACCAGCACATCGGAACTTTCGTTGTCGAACCAGAGCACGGCCGTATCTCGATACACCAGCAGTTTGTCCAGGTCTGACAACGAAAGGGGGCGACCGGGGTCGTTGCCGGCAAAAACCGGGCTGCTGCCCGACCAGGCCATTTGAAAAAGGTGATCTGTCAAGCCATCGGGCCGGTAAAACAGCTCGTCCTGACGGCCGGTATGCTGATCTTTCAATACGGCTACGGTATTGAGCGTATCGGCAGATTCCGGAATATGGCCGGCGCCATCGAACACCAGCAGCATTTCGATCTCAGCCGCCCATACGACATCCGGGTCGGACAAAATATCGCTGCGTTGCGCCCCGGCCGACGCCAGGAGGAGCAACAACCACCCGGAGAAAAACAGTTTTTTCATGCAGGAAAGAGGTTTGAAGAATGAACGTTCAAAAATGAAGAATCTGAAAACTTGCCAAAAAAGCCCGCGCTACCACTTATTTTTGCGGCGCTTTACATTATTTAAAAGTCAGGCGCGGTAAAATATCCTTGTTTCCCCTCTCCTGTTACCATTCACCAAGGACGAGCAGCCCCGCGCAATTTCAGCAACGCCCGACTGTTTTTCCTGCAAATCAAGTCATTATGACTATCGAACCCAATAAGGTAGTGCTGGTGCACTACACCCTGACCGAGGGCACGGCCGAAGGCGATCAGATCGAAAGCACGCAAGGCGGCGAACCGCTCGGCTTTATTTTCGGCGTAGGGATGATGATCCCCCAGTTTGAAGCCAATTTGTCGGGGCTCAAAGCCGGCGACGAGTTTGCTTTCGGCATCAAGGCCGCCGACGCTTATGGCGAATACGACGAATCCGCCCTGGTGGAAGTACCCAAAAACATGTTTGAAACCGACGGCAAAATTCCCGACGGCCTGCTCGAAATCGGCAATGTGTTGCCGCTCACCGACCAGGAAGGCAACCATTTCCAGGCTGCTGTGTCCTGGGTTGGCCTGGACAAGGTAAAACTCGACTTCAACCACCCGATGGCCGGCGTCGACCTCTTTTTTACAGGCAAAGTTGAAACGGTGCGCGAGGCCGACCCGACCGAACTGGCGCACGGCCACGTGCACGGTAATGGTGGTCACCACCATTGACCGATTTGCGACGTACGATTACATGAGTTGCGATTGAAGAAGAAAAGGCCCGTTTTCGTCCGGTCGAATCTAAAATCAAACTTCGTGTAATCGTACGTCGAATGCCTTGTACCTGACAGGCAAGGCTAAAAACGCCATTTCAATTGTTTTTTTGGGGCCAGATTGGCATACAAATCGCCAAAACTTCGACCTTTCGAGCGAAATAGAACGTCCAATCAATTTGACATGAGCCACAACGGAGTAAACCGTCTTTCGGCTGCCGGCCTGATCGTAACCCTCGGAATTATTTACGGCGACATCGGCACCTCCCCGCTATACGTAATGAAGGCGATCGTGGGAGAGGGTAAAATCATAGATGCCCAAACGGTGTTGGGCGGCGTTTCGCTGGTCTTCTGGACGCTGACGATCCAAACCACGATCAAATACATCATGCTCGTGCTCCGGGCCGATAACAACGGCGAGGGTGGTATTTTTTCCCTTTATTCGTTGGTTCGCCGGCGCCGGCGCTGGCTTATGTATCCGGCCTTGCTGGGCGGAGCAGCCGTTCTGGCCGAGGGTATGATCACCCCGCCTATTACGGTATCCTCCGCTATTGAAGGGCTTTCCATCAAATTTCCGGACATACCGACCATCGGTATCGTGATTGCCATTATTTCCGCTTTGTTTTTTATTCAGCGGTTTGGCACAGCCGCCGTGGGGCGGAGTTTCGGGCCGGTTATGTTGTTGTGGTTCAGCATGCTGGCCATTTTGGGCATTTCCCAAATCGTTTACATGCCTGAAATTTTCAAAGCGCTCAATCCGCAATATGGCATCGAATTGTTGCGCAGCAGCCCCAATTTTCTGGTGGTGATGGGCGCCGTTTTTCTTTGCACAACGGGGGCCGAAGCCTTGTATGCCGACCTCGGCCACTGCGGGCGGACCAATATCCGGGTAAGCTGGGGATTTGTCAAAACCAGCCTGGTACTCAACTACTTTGGCCAGGCCGCCTGGTTGTTGCACCACGAAGGACAAGCGCTGGAAGAAAATCCGTTCTTCGGGATTATGCCGCACTGGTTTATCTGGCCGGGTATTATCATTTCGACTTTTGCGGCCATTATTGCCAGCCAGAGCATGATTTCGGGCTCTTTCACCCTGGCCTCGGAGGCCGTCCGCCTGGGTTTTTTACCCAAAATGACGGTGAAGTTCCCGACCAACATGAAAGGCCAGATTTATATCCCCGCCGTCAACACCTTTTTGTGGATCGGCTGTGTACTGGTGGTACTTTATTTCAAACACAGCTCTGAAATGGAGGCAGCCTACGGTTTGTCGGTGGTATGCACCATGCTTTGTTCGACCATCCTGATTTCCAACTGGCTTATTCTTCACCGCACGAAAGAAGCCACAGTCTGGCTGTTTCTGCTCTTTTATCTGATCTGGGAAGGCGGCTTTTTCCTGGCCAACACGCTGAAATTTACGGATGGCGGCTATGTAACCGTCATCATGGCATCGCTGTTGTTCGGCGTCATGCTGCTCATGGTGAACGCCAAAAACATCCGCCGCCGCTATTCCGACGAAGTACGGATCAAGGATTACCTCGACCAGCTCATTATGCTGAGCAACGACGAGGATGTACCCAAATACGCGACCAATCTGGTATTTCTCAGCAGCACCAAAAGCCCGAAAAAAGTAGAAGAGAAAATTCTGTATTCCATCCTGCAAACACAGCCCAAACGGGCCGACGTCTACTGGTTCGTCCATATCGAAACTACCGACGAGCCCTTCACGATGGATTATGAGGTGAATACCATAGCACCCGACGACGTATACAAGGTGAACTTCCGGCTTGGCTTCCGGGTGCAGCAGCGCATGAACGTGTTTATGAACAAGGTGGTGGAAGATCTCGTCGAAAACAACGAGTTGTCGCTTTACTCACGCTACCACACCGTAAGCAGCAAGTACCCGACCGGCGATATGCGTTTTATCCTGATCCTCGAATTCTTGTCGAACGAAAACGAGCTGCCCTGGAAAGACCAACTGATCATGTCGACCTACCTGACCCTCAAAGGCTGGGTGTCGTCGCCTAAAAACTGGTTTGGGCTCGACAGCGACTCTGTTGAGATCGAGGAGGCGCCGCTCGTGCTGCAACCGGTGAAAGACGTCAAGCTGCGGCGCATCGTTCGCCACCGTTCGGGAGAAGAACATTAATAGTGATGAGTGATGAGTGATGAGTGATGAGCGATGAGTGATAAAACATTCGTTTTTCGGAGGGTTTGCATATCTTGCAGCATCTTTGGTTGCCTGGTCGACCCAATCCTTCCCCCTCATCCACATGTTGTCTGTTCCACCCCGCCCTCGGCGCCGTCGTATTATGCCCAACGCATCCGTCGCCGAATCAGCGCTTTCACCCGAGCGTTTGCAACACCTGCGCCAGCTGTGCCACAGTCTGGGGCACTGGGCTTTTACGGATTTTGAAAAGGCCCGGCAGGTCCTTCAGGAACTTTCAGGGCAAGTCACGACCGACCTTCCGCTCGACATACAACTCAGTTATCACCGGTATGGCGCATTCCTCGAAAATCAGTGGAATCGCTTCGATGCCGCCCTTGAGCATGCCCGGCAGCTGATCGCGCTGCTCGAACAGCGCAACGACCCGCTTCCGCTGGCCGAAGCCTGGCTCGAAGCAGCCGCCCCGCTGCTCAACCGGCGCGACTGGCCGGCCGTACAGGAATGTCTCGACCGCGCCCGGTACCACCTGCAGGGCATCGAATCGGCCCGCCTGCACGCTCAAGTCGCTTGTCGCGAAGGTTTTCTGCACCTTCACCTGGGTAATCTGCGCAAAGCCCTCGACGCCCTGCTGGAATCGGAAAAGACCCTCCTGGGCCTCGACGACAATGCACAATTGCCCGATTATTACATGCTTGCCCTGGTGACCGGCGGCCTGGGCGATTTGTACGAGCGGCTCGACGAAAAAGATAAAAGTCTCGATGCCTACCGGCGTGTATTGCCCATCGTGGAAGAACACGGCCTGCGTCCGCGCCTGGCCTGGCACTACCTCAACGCCGGCCGCGCCGCGCTGGCGCAGAACGATTTGTCGGAAGCGCGTTTGTGTTTTGAAAACGTGGCAAAATTTGCCGGAGAAGGCGATCTGGAAGCAAAAGCACACGCACTGGCCAACCTCGGCATCCTCGCTTTTTTGGAAAACAAACCTGCCTCGGCGGTCTGGGCTTTGTTCGACGAAGCCGCGCGCCAGATCGAATCGCCGGGAAAACCGGCCGACTTTACCAACCTCTCCCGGATTGAAAGCTGGCGCGCCGAACTGTTGCTCCGCATCGGTAATCATGAAGATGCCGAGCGCCATCTGCTCAAGGCATTTGAACTTGGAGAAAAAGGCCACGACCTGCACCACCTCAAACAAGTTGCCCAGGCCCTTGCCGCGGTGAGCGCACAAAAAGAAGACTTTGCCGAAGCCTTCCGCTGGCAGCACACCGCCACCGAACTGGCTGAAAAACACTTTCACGAACTCCGCGACCGCGAACGCCAGGAACTTGAGGCCCGTTACGAACTGGAACGCAGCCGGCAGGAAGCTCAAATGGCCCGTTTGCGCGTCACCGGCCTGCAAAGCCGGGCCCTGCGCGCACAAATGAACCCGCACTTTTTGTTCAATGCGCTCAACGCCATCCAGGGCTTTATTACGTCGGGGCGCAACAACGAAGCCGAAACCTATCTCGCCCGCTTCGCCAAACTGATGCGGCAAACGCTCGAATATTCTGCCGTGGAAGTGGTCACCCTGGCGCAGGAGATCGAATTCCTCAACCGCTACCTCGAACTGAACCGCAAACTCCGCTTCGACAGCAAACTCGATTTCCGCATCGTCCCCCCGCCCGGCGCCGACCCCGACGACCTCTGTATCCCGACCATGATCGTGCAGCCTTTTGTCGAAAACGCGATTGAACACGGGCTGCGCCCCAAAAAAGAGGGCAAACTGCGCATCGAATTCCACCTGACCGACGACGAGAATATTGTGCTTTGCAGTATCGAAGACAATGGCGTGGGCTACAACAAAGGCAGAGAAAAACAACTGAAAACCCCTGAATTTCAGTCGCATCGCTCCCGCGGACTTGAAATCACGCGCGATCGCCTTACGTTGTTGCACCAACTGCGCAAAACGCCCGCCACCCAGTTTATCCGCATTACCGACCTGGCCGACGAAGTGGACAACCCCAACAGCGGAACCCGGGTAGAGGTGTTGTTGCCCGTTTTGGAAGAGGAAAACTGAGGCAGAGCGCGGCACAAAGGCAAACTTAACATTAACTTAATACGGCCAACCAAATGAAATTTGGCCTTAGACCTACTTTCGCCCCCAGTTTCCTAACCTTTGTTTGTATTCTTCATTTTAACTACTAAAATGCCCTCCAGGTATGGCACTCGGCTTTATTGCGGATTTATCCATCAATGCCTCTCTCCTCTTAGTTTTCTGTTTGTTGGCGGTATGCTTTTTTGAAGCAATCAACGGCTTTCACGACACGGCCAACGCTGTTGCTACGGTCATTTACACCAAAACACTTCCACCGGTTTTTGCCGTCATCTGGGCCGGCATCTGGAACTTTCTGGGCGCTATGCTGGGCGGTATCGCCGTAGCCATGGGGATCGTTAAACTCATGCCGGTCAACGACCTGTTGTCGGTCCCGCTGGGTGAAAACATCGCACTGGTACTTTCGATCCTGATCTCTGCCATCGCCTGGAACCTGGGCACCTGGTATTTTGGCATTCCCTGCTCGAGTTCGCACACCCTGATCGGCTCGCTGCTGGGCGGCGGTTTTGCTTTTTGGACGGTCAATGGTGGCTCCGGTGTCAACTGGAAAAAAGCGGAAGAAATCGGTATGTCGCTGCTGGTTTCGCCACTTTTTGGTTTTAGTCTGGCCATCCTGCTGATGTTCATCTTGCGCGCAACGATGAAGAAGAACAAAATGATCTTCGACGAGCCCCACAAGAAAAAAGCGCCGCCTACCTGGATACGCGCTATCCTGATTGGCACCTGTACGCTCGTCAGTTATTTCCACGGCAACAACGACGGCCAAAAGGGCGTAGGCCTGCTGATGGTAGTCATGATGGCCTTCCTGCCGCTGCAGTTTGCCCTCAACCCGCATCTCCCGCCGGGCGACCTTGCCGGCGCAAGCCGCCGCATCGAAGCCTCCCTGAATGCCGCGGCAGCCAACGGCGACCACAACAGCCAAAGCCTGATCGCACTGGCCGGCAAAAGCGGCGCACTCGCGGCACAACTTGACACAACCGACGTCAAAGACCGCACTGAACTGGTTGCCGCACGCAAGAATATTCAAGGCCTGAATAAAAACCTGGAAAGCTCTATCAAAGGAGGCGTAATCACCGGCGAAACGGCCAAGGTGGTCAAAGCGGAGGTAAAAACCCTGGCGCATTCCTACGAATTTCGGGTAACCTGGATCGTGCTGTTGATTTCGCTTTGCCTGGGTGTTGGCACCATGATCGGCTGGAAACGAATTGTTGTCACGATCGGTGAAAAAATCGGCAAAAGCCACCTGACCTACGCCCAGGGCGCGAGCGCAGAGTTGTGTGCTGCCGCTACCATCGGCGTGAGTTCCTGGTTTGGCTTGCCCGTCAGTACGACCCACGTACTCTCATCCGGGGTAGCCGGCACGATGGTCGCGCAGGGCGGTGTACAAAACCTGCGTAAAAAGACGATCATCAATATCGCGTTGGCCTGGCTGCTCACGCTGCCCGTCACGATGCTGCTGTCTGCCATATTTTTCTTCCTTTTCAGGCTGTTCGTTTGAACATAGCCGAAGCGGCGAGGGGTTGCAAAGGGTAGTTTTTAACCCGCCCCTCGCCCTTTCCTTTTCTGTTTGATTTTTTCCTAACCTGCTGTATTAACTACTAATGACTTCTCTGCAACGCCTCGCGGCGCTTGTGGCCTTGTCCGCTATTTGCCTGTCTGTGCATGCACAAACACCGGTTGATTCGTTGATCAAGCCACAAACGCCCGTGCCCGCCGCCAGCCATTCTTCAAAATGGTACGACAAGATCTCTTTGCGCGGCTATGCACAATTTCGCTACAACCGCCTGCTGGAAACCAATCCCGATCTGCGTTGCGAACAATGCGACCGTTCGATCGGCCAGAATCAGGGTTTTTCATTTCGCAGGTCGCGCCTGATCTTCAGTGGCCAACTGAATCCGCGCTTTTTTGCCTACATTCAGTTCGACTATTCGGCCGACGCCAGTTCCACCAACAAACATTTTCTTCAGGTTCGCGACGCCTATTTTGATCAGGCTTTCGACGCCGATCAGGCCTGGCGCATTCGGGTCGGGCAAAGCAAGGTGCCGTTTGGCTTCGAGAATACCCAGTCGAGCTCCAACCGCCTTCCGTTCGACCGTTCGGACGCACTCAACTCAGGCGCACCCAATGAGCGGGATTTCGGCGTGTTCGGTTATTATGCGCCGAAAAAGATACGGGCCCGCTTCAAACGGCTGCTGGACGAAGGCTTGAAAGGGTCGGGCGACTACGGCGTCGTCGCTTTCGGCTTTTACAACGGCCAGGGGACAAACAAACCCGAGAACAACAACAATCTGCACGCAGTAGCTCGCATTTCCTATCCTTTTCAATTCAAAAACGGGCAGATTATCGAACCAGGCATTCAGGCCTATACAGGCAAATACACCCTGCCCAAAGACCAACTCAGCGCCGGCGTGAAAGCCCGCAAAGACCCCACCTATATCGATCGCCGCATTGCCGCCTCTTTTGTTCTTTACCCCCAACCATTCGGAATTTTGGCAGAATACAACTGGGGCGAAAGTCCGGGCTTCGACGCGGCAACCGACTCCATCCAGACCCGCGGCTTGCACGGTGGTTTCGTAACATTCAGCTACCAGACGCATTTTGGAAAAAAATTCAAATGCATGCCCTATTTGCGCCTCCAGGCATACGACGGGGCTAAAAAGCACGAACTGGATGCGCGCTACTATCAGGTTCGCGAAACCGAATTCGGCATTGAATGGCCGGTGTCCAAAAACGTGGAGATTTCGGTGGCCTACGCCATCAGTCACCGAAAATACCAGAACCTGGGGGTGAACTACGACGAAAGCGGCCGTTTTTTACGCCTGCAGTTCCAAGCGAATTATTAACCATTGTATTTGCGCAGTTCGACGCTCACGCCGGTCCTGTTCAGTTTCGCTTCCAGCCAGGCCATTACCATGCCGTACATCCGCAAGGCGGGCGTCTGTGCCAGGTGTTTGTGCAGGTCGGTCAGCAATTCGGGCAGACCGTCGCGGGTAAGCGCACGCGGATTGCGAAACACCAGCGTGACCGCTTCGAGCAAAGTTTCGAGAAAATCGGTCAGCAAGCCTGCGCGCCGCAGGGCGCGACCGAAATTGATGATCGGACGCGCCGGGTTTTCTTCCTTGCGGTATACGCCTTGTTCGTACAGGCATATAATGGTCAATAATTTACCCAACCAAACCACATCGGGACGGATTTCGGGGCGCATTCCGGCGATCTGGTCGAACCACTCCCCCGCCCCTCCGAAATCGTCGAGCCCGAAATAAGCCTGACCGCAGGTAAATCGCAGGGCAAGCAAGCGAGACTCCAGCAGGCGGTTTTTGTACTTTTCCAAAGCCGCCGCCAACTGGTGCCGCTGGATAAAATCGCGGGCCTGCCTGAACTCGTTTTGCCGGATATGGTGGAGCAGTTGCACATACGCAACCGAGCGGCAAAACAAAAAGCCGTCTTTCTCCGCGGTGATCGCGCCGATATGCCGCTCCACCTCGTCGAGCCTGCCCAGGCGAAGACAACGATTGATATAACCTTCCAATGCAATGGTATACTGGGCCTGCTCTTCTTCAAAAAACATGGGATCGGCGCGATAGGCATCCAGAATTTGCTGTTGAAAAAAGAGCGATTTTTCCAGATTGGCCATCCTCAGCAAACTGCCTTCGGCATACTTGTCGTGGGTGTGCTGGAGTTCGTAAAAAGAAGTCAGCACAGCGCCGAGCCTGACTTTCAGGCGCAGCGACAGGCCGGCGGGCAAACCTTCGCGGTTTTCGGGCAACAAATTCAACACTTCAGTTGCGGCAGATTCGGTCACGGTATCGCGGCTCGAGAGCAGGTAAGCCAGTTCGTAGGCCAGCGCGTTGTACCGGTTGAACCGGATGATGCGCTCTTCCAGACTGCGTTCTTCGTCGCGTTGGCCCTGAAAATACTCCTCGCGGTGGCGGTGGCGCTCATTGGCCCGCGCCCGGCGTTCCCAGGACAGCAGTTCCAGTTCGAGCGCAGGTTTGTCCAGGGCTTTGGCCAGCAGGCGCGCTTCATCGATCATCGGCAGGCAATCGGAGAGGAGGTTTTTGTGGTAGACAAACAGGATGTCCTGCATCAGCGCGTACAGACGCGAGAGGTGCGGCGAATGTTCGGGGGTGGTGCGCATGCTTTCCAGTATCTTTTTGTACAGGTAAAGCGCCGTAGCGCTCAAATCGGCAGGTTTTTCGCCAAATTTTTTCCGGACCAACAAGTAGTGCAGCAATTCCTCCTCCTTTTTACCGGCCTGCACAAATGCGCACATGGCGTCGAAAAGCCGCAGGTATTTCCGCCCGCCTTTTCCGCTCCAGAACTTCACGTATTTTTTAAAATCCCGCTTCTGTGCCTGGGTCAGCGACCGGACAAGGCGCGTCAGCCTCAGTAAAACCGGAGAAATTTTTGACAATCCCCGATTCTCATTTTGGCTTTTGACTTTTATATTTAACTTCATACAAATATCTGTATAACAATAATTTAGATTATTATTTTTTAGTTTTTATTCAATTTGAAAGTCAAATTTAATTCAATAGTGGCAGAATACAAACGTAAAACCGCCTGCATCTTTGTCTCATCAAACGCAACGAACCATGTCGATCAGCAAAAACGAAAATTTCCCGCCCGGCCAAAGTATCGAACCGCGTTATCAGCGGATCATACAGGACCCCGGCACCGGTCTCATCATCATCGATGACGTCATGACGCCCGGTATTGCTGAGACACATACGGAGGTCAACCGCTCCACGGCCTGGCTGAAAGTTGAACCCGGCTTCCACGTGACGGTGCTGTCCGGCGCACCCTCCGGTTTGTCGGCGCTCGATACGATTGCTCCCTGGAGCCGCCTCGAAGTGCTGGTTCAATCGAATGAATTGTATGTGATTGAACATTCCGCACTGCCGATGTCGGTGGCGAATCAGCAAAAAGTAACCGGTTTTGTCTTTGGCGCCCCGGGCGATTCGATCGTCATCAAGATCGACCAAAGCAGCAACTCGATCACCTTGTACGAAAGTAACGGCCGTTCGGTCTGAAGATACCAACCCAAACTCAACCAGCCCACGGATTGCCACGTTCCGGCAGCACCACGTTTTAGTCTGAAAACCTGTGAAAATGGATTTGTGCCCTGTAAACTCTGCCGAATCAAATGAAAACGAAACCTATCTGAAACGCTTGCAGTGCTGCCGGAACACCCCCAAAAAATCAATGAATTCGCCCTTGATTGCCCCAACTAACCGGAAATATAACTTCATGGCTTTTGATTTCCCAGCCTAAAAACCTATTTAACCCCAAACAAACCAACCCCAAACCACCCCAGGAATTTGCCAGATTGAAAACCGAGCCTAACCGTCAGGAAGCCACCCCAACCTAAGTCCCAAAGCCCTGACCTTTTGAAAACCAACCTTGAAACTGTAATGGTCTGCGGAGTCGCCCGATGCAACATCGGGCGACTTTTTTGTTTTTGCTATCTTTCGCAGGTCAACCAACTTATTTGCCATGCGCCTGCTTCTTTTCCTGTCTGCCATACTGGCCACCCCCTTCCTGCCTGCACAAAACTACGATCAAATCCTCTCCGTGCCCGTCGCAGCCACGGTTTCCGAGGGCCCCAACGCCATCACCCTGCACTGGCAGGGATCGCCGGATGCCACCGGATTCCTGATTCACCGAAAAAATAAAACCGCGCAGGTCTTTTTTACCCAGGTTGCCAGTTTGCCGGCCGGCAGCAGCACCTGGACCGACACCAATGTCCAGATCGACGTTTCTTACGAATACCGGGTGCAGGAACTGGGCACCGGGGGTACAGGCTACATCAACAGCGGGCTTTCCCTGCCGGTGGTTCACTTTCGCGGACGGGCCATTGTCGTTGTGGAAAGCGGTATTGCCGCGGCGCTGGAACCGGAACTCGATCAGTTTATGGCCGACCTCGACGGCGACGGCTGGGCTACAGCCCGGATCGACGTGCCAGCCAGTATGCCCGTAAACGAAGTAAAGCAACTGATCGTCGCTGCCTACCAGCAAAACCCAGACGAAACCAAAGCGTTGTGCCTCGTCGGGCACGTTCCGGTGCCCTATTCCGGCAATATTTATCCCGACGGCCACCCCGACCACCAGGGCGCCTGGCCCAGCGACGGCTATTACGGCGATATGAACGGCGTCTGGACCGACAATACCGTCAATTCGACCGTTGCCGGCGCCACCCGCCACCACAATGTACCCGGCGACGGCAAATTTGACCAATCCAGCTATCCCTCTGTCCTCGAATTACAGGTCGGTCGGATCGACTTTGCCAACCTGCCGGCTTTCCCGACAAGCGAAGTAGAACTACTGCGCCGCTATTTTCAAAAAAACCACGCCTGGCGGCACAAACAATTCACGGCAACGGCACGCGGGGCCATTGAAAACAACTTCGCCGGCTATGCGGAGGGCTTTGCCCAGAGCGGCTGGAAAAACTTCGCTCCGCTCGTCGGGATCGATTCGGTCCGTTACTTCGACTGGGACGGGCTGAAAAACGAAGACTACCTGTGGATTTACGGTTGTGGCGGCGGTTGGTACCAGGGCGCCAGCGGCATCACCACCACGCCGCAACTGGTCAACGACACCCTTCACGCCGTATTTGCTATGACCTTCGGCAGTTATTTCGGCGACTGGGACAGCGAAGACAACCTCCTGCGCGCCACGCTGGCTTCGCCGGGCAGCATCCTGACCAATGCCTGGGCCGGTCGCCCCAACTGGCAGTTCCACCACATGGGCATGGGCGAAACGGTAGGTTATGGGGCCCTGATTACCCAAAACAACCAGGGCGCCTACGTGCCGGGCTTTGGCGGTGGGCAGGTACACATGGCGCTGATGGGCGACCCTACCCTGCGCATGACCATCGTAGCGCCGCCGCAGGGCCCGGCGATTGCGGATGTCTATGCCTCCAATATCGCCCTGGATTTTGGCGAATCGCCCGATACTGCTGTGCTTGGCTACCTGATTTATCGGCGTTTGCACGGCGATTCAATCTGGTTTCCCTTGCTTGAATATTTTACCACCGAGTCCTATTTCATCGACTCTTGCCTTGGCGCGGGCGTCGCGTACGATTATATGATCAAAACGCTGAAACTGGAGACCACCCCTTCGGGCACTTATTTCAACCTCAGTCAGGGCCTGGTCGTCGAAAACCTGGCAGCGCCGGAATCGCCCGCGGTACCGAATGTAAGTTTCGAGGTTTTTCTGACCACCGGGCCCCTGAGCGCTTTGTTTGAGGCAAATATCAGCCATTGCAGCAGCTGGACCTGGGATTTTGGTGATGGTACGACGTCGGACAACGACACCAGTATCGTGCACTTTTACACAGCCGGCGTATTCATCGTCACGCTGACCGGATACGGCGAATGCGGGCAGGTCGCCATTGCCACCGATACGGTGTATATGAGCAGCAGCACGGCGGAACAATTCAGCGCTGCCGGCTGGAGCCTGATGCCCAACCCGGCTTCGGAGTATTTGTGGCTGGAAAACCGGGGCGAATCGATGCAACAGGCGGTGTTGCGCATTTTTGCTGCCGACGGCCATCTGGTCATGCAATACCCCGGCGTTCAATTGGCGCCCGGCGAACGATTGCGCACTTCGGTGAACAATTGGCCGGAAGGTTTGTATTTACTCGACCTTCAAACGGATCAGGGGCATTTTGCCCGACCCATTATGGTCCAACATTGATCTTATGCTCAAAAAACTGCTCATTCTACCCATTCGGTTCTATCAACTGGCTATCTCGCCCATGTTAGGCCCGAACAAGTGCCGTTTTCAACCCACCTGTTCGCACTATGCCATTCAGGCGATTGAAGAATGGGGCATCTTCAAAGGATTCTATCTGGCTGTTCGCCGTATTCTGCGTTGCCATCCCTGGGGAGGGCATGGCTACGACCCGGTGCCGGACAATCCCGACAAATAATCCGTCTTTTCCTCATGAATCTTTCCGCTCCGACACAACCCGCCATAGCCGTAGTCGGCGCCGGCTGTTCCGGCCTGGCCGCCATCAAAATGCTCTCCGAAGCTGGGCTGGATAATATCGTATGTTTTGAAAAAGGTCGTTCTCTGGGCGGCAACTGGGCGTACAGCCCCGACGAATCGCATAGCAGCGTCACGGAAACCACGCACCTGATTTCCAGCAAAACCATGTCGCAGTTCAGCGACTTTCCCATGCCGGCCGAATATCCCGATTATCCGAGCCACCGGCAGGTATTGGCGTATTTTGAAGCTTATGCGCGGCATTTTGACCTGGAGAAATATATCCGCTACAACACGGAAGTTGTTTCGGCCGACAAACTCCCGGGAGAAAAATGGCAACTCCGGCTTTCCGATGGCAGCAGCCCTGTATTTGACTATCTGCTGGTCGCCAATGGTCACCACTCCGTACCCCGCCATCCGGCATGGCGCGCTCATTTTACCGGCAGGTACTTGCATTCGCATAGTTTTAAAAACACCCGCGGTCTTGAAGGACAGCGGGTACTTGTCGTCGGCGCCGGCAACTCGGGCTGCGATTGCGCCGTCGAATCGAGCCGGGTGGCAGATTGTGTGGATTTGAGCGTGCGTTCGGCGCAATACATCGTGCCCAAATTTATGATGGGGCGACCGACCGATACCTTTGCCGCGCGTATGAAGTGGCTGCCCCGGGGGCTCCAAAATCTGCTGCACCGGCTTAGTTTGCGCATCACGGTAGGCGATTACCGCGATTATGGTTTGCCCCGGCCCGATTTTCCGGTCACACGGGCCCATCCGACCGTCAACAACGAATTACTCGACCGCATTCGTCACGGCAAAATCACACCCAGGCCGGGGGTGCAGAAAGTGGAAGATCAAACCGTATTTTTTACCGACGGGACCCGGCAAACCTACGATGTGGTCGTGGCTGCTACCGGCTATAAAACAGTCTTTCCTTTTTTGGATAAAAAACTACTCGACTGGGAGGAGGCTACCAATATTCCCTTGTATCTCAGGGTTTTCCACCCCGATCATCCGAGCCTGTTTTTTATCGGTCTGGTGCAACCGCAGGGCAGCGTTTGGCCGCTTTCCGAAGCGCAGGCGCGGCTCGTCGCCCGGCTGCTGAACGGGCAGTGGCGGCTCCCAACCGACTGGCGGGAGCGGGCTATACAAGAAGGCCGCGGCATTGAAAAGTCGTTTATTGCCAATCCTCGCCATGCCGTTGAGGTCCATTTTCTCCCTTATTTACACCGGCTGGAAAAACTTGCCCGCTCCTGAACATGGAATCCGTCCGCCGTCTTCGCATCATCGGCAAGCACCAGGAAACGCCCGACACGGCCACCTTCACGCTGGAAGCGGCCGATGAAAAGGCATTGCCGGCTTATCGGCCGGGGCAGTTTTTGTCGCTCATACTCTATCCACATGGCAAGGAGATTAGAAGAGCATACTCGTTTTCCAGCAGCCCGGCAACGGATAAAGCCCTGACGATCACGGTCAAACGGGTCGTCAACGGAGCAGCTTCCAACTGGCTGCTCGATCATGTTGACGCTGGCGACGAGGTGCTGTCGGCCAGTGTGGCCGGGCAATTTGTTTTGCCTGCTCCCCTGCCCCGCCGGCTCGTATACCTGGCGGCAGGCAGCGGCATTACACCGGTAATGAGCCATTTGAAAACGCTTTTGGCCACTCCGGAGGGGCCCGAAATTTTACTGCTGTACGCCAACCGCGACAGCGCGAACACTATTTTTAAAAAACAGATCGACGACTGGCAAGAACAATTTCCGGAGCGATTTACCTGCCGTTATTTTTTCAGTCGGGAGAAAAATGCGGCGCATTCGACGTTTGGGCATTTGAATAAATCAGGTTTTGAAGAAGCCCTGCATCGCTTTCTGGGCAGACGCATCACAGGCGCCCATCGCCGGGACACCGTCTTTTTTCTTTGCGCGCCCAATGCCCTGATGCGGATGGCCCGCATGACCCTGCGGGTGCTTGATTTTCCGGAAAAAAACATCCGGCAGGAATTTTATCAGCCGGTCCGGCAGCCCGCTTTGCGCACGGTCGATACGACGAAGACCCACACCATTCGCGTCGTGCAGGGTGGCGAACAATTTCAGTTTGAGACTTTTGAAGGCGAAACGATCCTCAATGCAGCCCTGCGCCAGGGCATCCAGTTGCCCTACACTTGCAAGGCGGGAGTTTGCCTCACCTGTCTGGCACAATGTACCGGTGGGCAGGTCGATCTTGTTTTTGCCGAAAGCACCCGTCGCGAAGGGAGCGGGGCAATGATCAATACCTGCATTGGCTATGCAGCAAGCAAAGCCGTCGATCTGAAACTGGAGTAAGTGCAGGTTATTGCCATTTCAGGCTCGACACGAGTCGGTCGAGGTCCTGTTTCATAAACTCGATGACCGGGGCCAGCGAATCGGGGCGGGATTGGGTATTGAAATAGAGCGCGCCGCGAAGGAAATGGCGCGTAGAGTCGGTGAGAAAGAACTGATAGGACGATGCCGCCGGGCCTTCTACGTTAAATACGACGCCGTGAACGTGGTCGGCATCGCGATGCACCGGGATATTGTCGATATAGCTGGCTTTGATGTTGTGTTTTTGGGTGATGGCGTGTGCGTCCTGTACCAGTTCGTCGAAACGGCCGCGGTTGGTAACCGGGTAGTAACTGCAATAGATTTTGGCGTTGAGAGCGGGAACGGAAAGATTGAACCAGCAATCACTCTCAGGCCGTTCGCCAAAAAAAGAAGTGTCCTGTTCAACCGTCGCATATACCGGCTGATCGAAGGTAAAAGCGCAATAATGCTCGTCGAATGGTTTGTATTTTTTCTCCGGATAAATCACCCGAGGGTAGTCGTGCGGCTTGGGTGTAGGCACATGGTCTTCACAGGCGGAAAGGAAAAAAATGGCAAAGACAAGCAGCAAGGCAGCCGCCAAAGGATAGTGGCAACGGGCAAACATCATGGACGAAACAGTTTGGCTCAATAATCGGCAAAGGTGGGCAAATATTGTCTTTCGGGTCCTACAATCAGTTATTGTTCCATTTATCGAGGCGGAGTTGGTAGCGCTTGTCGTTCACGGGCCAGGCTGATTTGTCGAGCGAGGCTTCGAGTTCTTCGTCGAGGCCCTTGAGTAATTTGGGGAAAAAATCGATTCCGGTCAGTTTTTCCACCTGATCGATGCTCACGGCGTAATCCATCAAAGGTTTGTCGCTGCGCTGATTGGGCATGACGAAAGCGATGGCGCGGTGCTGCTCAGGCGCCAGCAGGACTTTGTAAAAATAGGCGGGGACCGTCACTTTGCTGAACCCGATCTGGCCGAGGCCGGGGCGGCTCAGCACCGGGCCGCTCACGACGTATATTTTTTTGAATTTTCGGCCCCAGTCGCGGGTATTTTCTTCCAGTTCGCGCCAAACTCCACCATTAAAGGCATGCACTTGCGGGCTGATATTGCTCATAAAAAAAGTTTCGGAGATGGCTTCTTCCCGGAAGGCCATATCAGCGGCGGGCACCAGGTGCCCGCGGTCGTAGCCGCTGCCGCTGTAATCGCGCGGGGTAGCGCTCTCGGTGCGCACCGCGGGGTCGGGCAAAAAGGTAGCGGGGCGTTCGGCCCAGTTTTCATTCAGTCGCTCGCGGTTGATCTCGTGGACGGTCCAGGTCGCCTGTTCGTGGGTTTCGTCATAAGCCAGGGCGAACCAGGTATGTCGAACCAGTTCGGCGCCAGCGGGTACGGCAGGCAATATTTCATCCGGAATGGCGCCCGGGAGGTCGGCGGCAGGTGTTTGCGGTTCGCCGGACTGTGTGGGAAGTTCGGTTACCGGACCGGCAGGTTCATCGGGTGTTTTGCCGGAGAACTGGTTAAATGCCCAATAAGCCAGGCCGGCCAGTACGGCAAACAGACCGGTTTTGAACAAAATACCGCCCGAATCGGACGAAGAAGAACGACGCGCCATTTTTATACCTTTTGTTTGGCGCGAAATTAAACATTTTGTTGAAGAAGGCAGCAGAATTCCTTTTGGGTAAATGATGAAGGAAATTTTCGCGTAGGGTTGGCGAAATCGGCGAAGCGGCATACCTTTGTGCCCGCTTTAAAAAGGCGCGGTAGCTCAGCTGGTCAGAGCGTGCGATTCATAATCGCAAGGTCGCGAGTTCAAGCCTCGCCCGCGCTACAAAATTGAATGAGCCATTCCTGCATCAGGATGGCTCATTTTGTTTTTCTGCGCTTTGTTCCGGCCATTTTCGGATCATTTTGAGCACTCCTGCCTCTATTTCTGCAAAAGGCAGTTCTTCTTTACCCAGGTACATCAACATAAGCGCGACGCGGCGGCCGGCCAGTTTTTCGTACAATTCGTGCTTGTGCAGGCGGTAGGCTTCCCGGATACGGCGTTTGAGCAGGTTGCGGGCAACGGCGGTTTTGAAGTGCCGCTTGGGCGCCGAAACCACCACCTGAACGGGGGCGAAAGTTTCACTGGCGGGCAATTCAAGCCAGGCAACCCGAATCGGATATGCCACAAACGAGTGCCCCTCCTTGAACAGGCGAGACAGTAACGTCCGGCTTTTCAGCCGCTCCTGCCGGGTAAAACTAAAATCGGGCATGTAGCAAAGGAAAGGAAATGGCCCCGAAGCTTTTTACTCAAAGACGCAAAGCGCGCAAAGAATAGACTTTGCGCGCTTTGCGTGACTTTATAAAAGTTGTGGCCTTGCCATTTAAGGCGGAAACCCACCGATCTGGAGGTCGGCGTTACTTGAGGCGGCGTTCGTCAGACACCGACAGTTTCCAGCGGCCTTGTTTGCGGCGGCGGGCCAATACTTTACGGCCGTTCTTGGATTCCATACGCGAGCGGAAACCGTGCTTGTTTTTGCGGACGCGGCGGGATGGTTGGTAGGTACGTTTCATCGCTATTTCGAAATAATAGTATTCTTGTCCAAAAAAGGGAGCGCAAAGGTAGCCCTAGGTTTTGGAAAATCCAGCATACTGCCCACAAAAAAATCCACAACCGGGCGCTGAAATTTTCAAGAGCGCCGGCCGCGGCTTCAACAAAGGCTGCCAGAAGCGTTAAGAATGTCTGATTTTTGACAAAATACCCGGTTAATAATGTTTTAAAACCCTGATAATTTTCGGCTGGCCCATACCAATACCCGTACTTTGCAGGACTTTAAATTTGTCCAATCCTTTCTCCATGAAATTACGATTGCTGCTTCTTGCCTTGCTGAGTACGGCCAGCTTGCTCGCCCAAAATCCGGTCAAATGGTCGTTCTCGACAAAAGACAACGGTAATTGCCAGATTGACCTGATTTTCACCGCGACTATCGACGACGGCTGGTACACCTACTCTCAATTCCTTGAAAGCGATGAAGGCCCCGTAGCCACCTCCTTTACCTATGCCGAGGGTCCGCACTACAAACTGGTCGGAAAAGCCGTAGAAGGCGGAGAAAAAATCAAGGTATTCGACAAAGTCTTTGGCATGAACCTCACCAAGTTCAAGCACAAAGCCATTTTTACGCAGCGCGTAGAAGTCAAAGACCCCTCCAAGCCCATCGAAGGCTATCTGGAATTTATGGTCTGCAACGACGAATCCTGCCTGCCGCCCACCACGGTCGACTATAAATTCGCCGTCAGCTGCACCTCGGCCCCGGCGGATGCCAAACCCGGAGAAAAACCGGCCGATGGCAAAACCGGAGAAGTGGCGCCACCCTCTCCTGCCGATACCGGCAGTACGGCCGTGGCCGCAGGGCCGACGACGGCGACGCCTGACGACCCCAATTTCAAAGGCTTTTTCGATGCCAAACGCGCAGCCATCAATTCCGCCAAATTCGTCAACGACTGCGGCATCGCCGAATCGGAAGACTCTTCGCTGCTCTGGGTGTTTATCGGCGGTTTTTTGGGCGGCTTACTGGCCCTGCTGACGCCCTGCGTGTTCCCGATGATCCCGATGACGGTGAGTTTTTTTGTCAAAAGATCAAAAGACCGCGCCACCGGTCTGCGCAATGCCTTGTGGTATGGCAGCAGCATCGTGGTGATTTATGCCGGCATCGGTATTTTGCTCACCAGTTTGTTCGGCCCCACTATTTTGAATGAATTGAGCACGAATATGTGGTTTAACATCGCATTTTTCGTGATTTTTATCGTTTTCGCGCTTTCGTTCTTCGGCTTGTTCGAGATCACCCTGCCTTCCTCCTGGGTGAACAAAAGCGACCAGATGGCCGACAAAGGCGGTATGCTGGGCATCTTTTTTATGGCTGCCACTCTGGCCCTGGTATCGTTCTCCTGCACCGGCCCGATCGTGGGCACCCTGCTGGTCGAAACGGCCAAAACCAACGCCGGCGAAGCGCTTTTCGGCTTTATTCCGGTGCGGCCCACGGTTGGTATGTTCGGCTTTGGTCTGGCGCTGGCGCTTCCTTTCGCCTTGTTTGCCATGTTTCCCGGCTGGCTCAACTCCCTGCCCAAATCGGGCGGCTGGATGGACAATGTAAAAATCACCCTGGGTTTCGTCGAAGTAGCCCTTGCCCTCAAATTCCTGAGTACAGCCGACATGGTGTCGCACTGGGGTTTTCTGAAATTCGAACTTTTCCTGGGTCTTTGGCTGATTATCGGCCTGCTGCTTTCGGCCTACCAACTGGGGCTTTTCAACTGGAAAGGCGCCAAGGGCCGCCCCGGCTTTACCCGCCTGACCGTGGGCCTCGCTTCGGTGGCATTCAGCATTTACCTGGGTTACGGCCTGCTGAATTACCAATCGCTGTCGTTGCTGAGCGGACTGGCGCCCCCGGTACACTACAACTTCTTCCGGCCGATGGATTGTCCGCACGGACTGGATTGCTACCACGATTTCGATGAAGGCCTGGCCGAAGCCAAACGCCAGAACAAGCCGCTTTTTGTCGACTTTACCGGCTATGGCTGCGTCAACTGCCGCAAAATGGAAGAAAATGTGTGGCACCGCCCCGGCATCATCGAACACCTGCGCAACAATTACGTCGTGGTGTCGCTGTACGTCGACGACAAGGAACGCCTCTTTCCCGACAACAAATTCTCTTATCTGCTCGATCCCAATACCGGTGAAAAACTGCGCACCGTGGGCGACAAGTGGAGCGCCTTTCAGGTCAACAACTTTGGCGTGAGCGCCCAGCCCTATTACGTGCTTATGCACAACGACGGCACTACCCTGCTCAACCAGCCCACCGACTACCAGAAGGGTCATGAACCGGATGTGTACAAGGCATTTCTGGATTGCGGATACAATGCGTTTTTGAGTTTGAAAGACAAACCTCAACAGCAGCCTCTGCTGGGTATTGGAACGGAATAATCAGGTTGTTTAAAAAATAAAAAAAGCCTGCCGCGCTGAGCACCGCGGCAGGCTTTTTTATTTTTCAAAAGGCTGTTTTCCAGCAGAATCAGCCTTTATAAACCTCATCAACTAACAATTTCACGGATTTGCCCCGTCTTTCAGCTCCGCAGCTGCCCGATCTTTGTAAATCTCTTCCTGCGTACGGTAGGGCACGGCGTTGAGTTGTTGCATCAGTTGGTCGCGCACGACGACGAATTGTTCGAAATCGGCGCCGGTGATGGGCTGAGGCTGCGGCAGGTTGAGGCGCAGGTGGTCCACTTCGCGGCCGTTTTTCCAGAAACGGAAGCATACGTGCGGGCCGGTGGCGAGGCCGGTGGAACCGACGTAGCCGATCGTCTGGCCCTGTGCCACGCGGGTGCCGGGGCGGATACCTTTGGCAAAACCGCTCATGTGCAGGTATTGCGTCTGGTAAGTGCCGTCGTGGCGGATTTTGACGTAGATGCCGTTGCCGCCTTTGCGGGTGGCCTCGGTCACGACACCTTCGGCCACGGCGATGATCGGCGTGCCGTGGGGCGCTGCGTAGTCGGTACCGTGGTGGGGGCGGTTGTAACCCAGGATCGGGTGCAGGCGATTTTTGCTGTAACGGCTCGAAATACGGCTGAATTTAACCGGCGCTTTCAGGAAAGCCTTGCGGGCCGGACGGCCGTCGAAATCGAAGTAATTGCATTTTTCTCCTTCTTTTTCGAAGTTGAAAGCGTAGGATTCTTTGCCCTCACGCTCGTACACGGCGGCGATGATTTTGCCGGCGCCTACGGGCTGACCTTCCACGTAGTGTTGTTCGTACACCACTTTGAAACGATCGCCCTGTTTTTGATGGTAAAAGTCGACCGAAGAGGAAAGGATATCGATCATGCCGTCGGCAACTTCGTCGCTGAGGCCGTTGTCGGTCATAGCTTGCCAGAAACTGGTTTCGAGCACGCCCGAATTGGCCACGATCTTCGTTTCCACTTCACGTTTCACCACTTCGACGTTGAAGGGTTCGCGCAGTTGGAACACAACGTATTCGTAAGGCGAGGGTTCGTACACCATGGCGACAGGCGTGCCGCCGGCGGGTTCGGACAAAAAGTTGAGTTTTTTGCCCACGCGCATGGCGTTGATATTGAATTTCCCCTTGCAGTTTTCAACCAGACGGTTGACGTCGGCATAGGCAATGCCCTGTTCGACGAGGATTTCGCCCAACACGTCGCCGGAGCGAAGTTCGTCTTCAAACAGGTGAAACTTATCGAGTGAATAGCCCCAGCGCACATTTTCGGGAATCACCGGCAACTCATCGAGTGCGGGGTCGGCGAAGGCAAGGGCGGCAGCCTGATTATTTTTGGTCAATTGAAAAGTGGCTGCCAAAAGCGCTACGGCGAGACCGGCGAAGCCGGTGAGGATAAGGGAGCGGCGCCGGCGCCAAAAACGCCGCAATCTCGACTGCGGCTTGTTCTCGTGGTTATGCACGTTTTTCTCGGGTGATTAGATGAACGGTTTAGCAAAATCGCGCCGTTTCGGAAGAAAGACTGGCTGGAAACGGGAGGAAGGTTTTTACGGCTTTGCTTGAATTCACAGAATCGAAGTTGTATTTAACAAATTGAAAATGAGAACTTTGCTCCGTCAAATTTGTTCTTTCGCTCCTGCTGGTTATCAGTTGGACACATCCCGGGGGTGGCGGCAAAAATAGAAGGGCATTTCAATTTTCCGCCAATCAACTGTTTAAATTAACTAAAAAAGTGCGACGACGCCGGCGCTGTTCGGCCAATTTTCGTCGGGCTTTTACCGCTTTTATCCTATGCGTCAATGGATTGTTGCAGCGCTCCTCACCCTGCGCTTCGGGGCCGCCGCCCAGGTACACACTTTCGACACCGGAAGCCTCGACTGGGGCGCCACAGGTGATCCTACAAGTGAAAACGCCGCCTGGATCGCCAACGGCGGCAACCCGGGCGGTTATATCCGCGTCACCGATGCGGCCGTGGGCGGCACCTGGTATTTCGATGCGCCGCAGGATTTTACGGGCAACAAATGCGATGCCTACGGCAAGTTTTTGCGCTACGACCAGTTTACCAGCGATACCGCCAACCAACAACAAACCGCCGGCCGCCCCGATGTACTACTCTTCGGCGCCGGCCTGATCCTGGCTTTCGACAACCCCAACAACCCGGGCCTCAGCTGGACGCACTACGACGTGCCGCTCAGCACCGGCGCCGGCTGGCGCATCAACGACAACAACGGCCCCCTGGCCACCGAAACACAAATCCGGGCCGCCCTGGCCGACGTGTCGGGCTTGCGCATCCGGGGCGAATACCGCTCCCAGGACGATTTCGGGGGGCTCGACAACGTCGTCCTCGAAAGTAATTTCCGCTTCGACCTCGACGGCAACGACGACTCCGGGGCGTTCAACGGCGACTACCTCTCCGATACGCTCTGCGCCCTTCCGGCCAGGATCGTCGACGAAGACATCATCCTGACTTCGGAAGCCAGCGTGGATTCCATCCGGGTCCGGATCCTTTTCCCCTTCGCACTGGAACAACTGATCGCCTCCGGCAGCCTGCCCTTCTCGATTATGGTGCAGGGACTTTCATCGGCGCAGGTCACCCTGGTCAACACCGGACAGGCTTCCACTTCCGATTTCGTTGCGGCCCTGAAAGCACTATTGTTCCAAGACCTCTCCCCCACCCCGCTTCGCGATACCCGTTTGATCGAGTTCCGGGTGTTTACCAGCTGCGGCGAAGCATCGGTGGTCAATGCTTATTTGCCCGTTTTTCCAAAACCTTTTGCCGGATTCGACGGCGATACCACCGCTTGCGCGGGCGGCAACGTACTGGCGCTGTTCGATCTGCTGGGCGGCGTTCCGGAACCCGGCGGCTTCTGGAAACCGGCCACGGTAACCGGTGGTATTTTTGACCCGGACCGGGATGCGCCGGGCGACTACCTGTACATTTTACCCGACGCCGGCGAATGCCCGGGCGATACCGCCCGCGTGTCGGTTATCGTTCAGCAAGGTTTTGATTTACAAAATGATACGACCATCTGCTACGAAGACACCCTGGCACTGACAATACCGCCCGGACTGGCCAACTGGCAATGGAGCGACGGCAGCCGCGGCCAAAGCCTGGCCGTCACCGAGCCCGGCGAATACGGCCTTTCGGGACAATTGGGCGAGTGTACCTTTTCCGACAGCATGAATGTCGGTTTCTTTACCTGCCGCGAATGCCCGTTCTACGCGCCCAATGCTTTTTCGCCAAACGACGATGGCGAAAACGATCAATTCCAGGTGTTTTTGCCCTGCCTTTGGGCGCAATTCCGGCTGGAAGTGTTCGACCGCTGGGGCAATCTGGTGTTCGCTGCCGACGATCCTGAAACCGGCTGGGACGGCGCCGCCAGGGGCCGCGAACCCGTGCCGGGCGTGTACGTGTGGCAGGTGGAATGGACCGGCGAATTGTTCGGCCAACCCCGCGTCGTGAAAAAAGCGGGCGACGTTTTGCTGGTGCGCTGAGTGGGCGGGTTGGACAGGATGTTTTTTTAGACAGGTTGTTTTTTTAGACAGGATGAACAGGATTTGTCGGGACAAGGACTGTCAAATCCTGTGGATCTTGTTCATCCTGTCCAAACATAATAAATCCCGTCTTCTCGATACTTTTGGGCCCGGTTACCCAAAGCACCTTGTCCAAATCCAAGACCGCCTTTTTCATGGCCAAGAAAAAACACACCGCCCAGCCCGCCAAATCCGCCGCCCCGTCAGCACAGTCTGCCGAGCCGACAAGGACGGAGGAAACTTCCATATCGGCGCCCAACCCTTCGTTTTTGGGGTTGAATAACTGGCTGCTGGCCGGTATTCTGGTCGCGGCCACGGTGGCCGTGTACTATGCGTCTTTGTCGAACGACTTCATGATCTTCGACGACGACAAGGCCATCCGGTACAACAACGTGATCAAAAACCCCACCCTGCGCGGCATTTTCGGGGGCAACAACCTGGGTATGTACGCCCCGATCACCTGGCTGGGCTACGCGCTGGTGTATGGTCTGGCGGGTGAAAATGCCGCGGCTTTTCATACGTTCAACCTGATTTTGCACGCCGGTTCGGCGGTAGCGGCCTTTGCCCTGCTCAACCTCCTGCAACGCAATCGTGAAATCTCGTTTTTTGCCGCCCTGCTTTTTGCACTGCACCCCCTGACGGTGGAGCCGACCTGCTGGATCGCCGGACAAAGCACCCTGACTTTTTCTTTCTTTTACCTGCTTAGCCTGATCGCCTACGTACAATGGCAAGGCAACCAGAAAGCGGCGTTTTACGGTTTGTCGCTCTTCCTGTTTTTGCTTTCCATTCTGGCCAAATCGGCGGCCGTAACCCTGCCGCTGGTCCTGTTGTTGTTCGACTGGTACCGCAATGGCGCCCTGAACTGGAAAAACGTGCTGGGCAAGGCCCCGTATTTCCTGGCCAGTCTGGCCTTCGGGCTCTACACTTTTTCCACCCGCGCGGCCGAGGGGCACAAACTGGTGGTCAGTTCGAGTGCCTACAACCTGCTCGACCGCTTTTTCATGGTGTGTCACTCGCTGTTGTTTTACCCGGCCAAACTGCTGCTGCCGGTGCAACTGAGTATTTTTTACCCCATGGAAAAACAAAACGGCGCCTGGCCGATAGGCTATTACCTGGCGCCGCTGATCGTGGCTGCGCTGGCCTGGCTCGTATGGAAATACGGCCGCCAAACCCGCGAAATCGCCCTTGGCGCCGGCTGGTACCTGCTGCCGCTGGCGGTGATGCTGCCCTACGTGTCGGTCGGCACTTTCGAGATGCGCTCTGACCGCTACGTGTATATTTCCTCGATCGGTTTCTGGTTTTTGGCGGTATGGGCCTTGCAAAAACTGCAGGCGGCGCCCCGGCGGACCATATTGCTGGTGGCGGCAGTGATATTCGGCTTTTTGACCCACGAGCACAGCAAGGTGTGGAAAAACGAAGTGTCGGTGTTTCAGAACTGCGTTGACCGCTATCCCGACGCGGCTTTGTGCAATTGCAACCTCGCTTACGGTCAGCTGCTCAATTTTGATTTTGAAAACTCCATCAAACACTACAACAAAACCCTCGAACTCGACAAGGGCTACGTGGAGGCCTACAACGGCCGCGGTCAGGCCTTTTTGATGACCAACAAATTCAAGGAAGCCTACGCCGACTTCGACAACGCCATCAAAGCGGGCATCGTGACACCCAAACTGTACCTCAACCGGGGCAAATGCCTCGTCATTCTCAACAAACCGACCGAGGCCATCCCCGACCTGACGGAGAGCATCCGGCTCGAGCCGCGCAACCCCGAAACCTACTACTTCAAAGCCGTGGCCGAAAGCAAAACCGGCGCCGAAGACGAAGCCATAGCCGACTACGGCAAAGCCATCGAACTCAACCCGAAATACGTGGAGGCGCTCGTCAACCGCGGCCTGATCTACGCCCAGCGCAAAAACTACGAAGCGGCCATCGCCGACTACACCGCCGCCCTGGCCGCCGACCCCAAAGTGGTGATCGCACTCAACAACCGTGCTGCCGCGCACATGAGCCTGGGCCAATACGACAAATCGATCGAAGACCTGACCCGCGCCATTCAGTTGCAGCCCAACTACGCCCGCGCCTACGATACCCGCTCGCGGGTGTATCAGTTGATGGGACAGCCCGACAAAGCGGCGGCGGATGCGGCGAAGGCGAAGGAGTTGATGGGAGGAGGGAAATAGGGCTAGGCTTCCGAAAGGATGGCTTTGAATTCATCCAGCTTTAATAAAACTAATTTAGGGAATTCCACTTGCGACAAAATACGAAATCCGCGATCCTCTGAAACCAAAGCATCTGCCCCACAGGCAACCGCGGCATCTACAAATTTATTGTCATCGGCATCTGATAACAGGTTCCAGTTGAAATAGACATTCGTGCGTACAACATTGGGTAAAAAGTCTAGTGCATCCAGAAAAGTATACGCAACTTCCCGGCCATACTTAATACTCAAAACCTCCTCATACTCAGCAAGAATTTCATTTGTGACGGCAAGTTCGTAAGTTCCCTCCATTAAAAGCTGAATCACCCAGTTACTTGAAGAACGGCGGGAAAGAGATGAAACAAGGATATTGGTATCCAGCACAACCAGCATAATTAAACTTTGCCTTTTCTCCATTCCTCCATTAACATATCGGAATATCCGCGTTCATCCCATACCCGATCCGCTCCGCTCATGGCTTTTTCGAGTAAATACGCGGCAATCATGCGGCGGATTTCAAGCAGGTCTTTATCCGGCAGGTCGATTGCAAATACCTTTAACAATTCGCGTTGGAGATTAGTCAGCGAAGGTTGTGCTGCTGTGCTCATCATCAGAAATTTATACAAAGATAACCCATTCGGACATTCCATTTTCAGGGCAGACAAAAAAACATACGTTGTAATTTTGTTTCAAATCACGACGTCTTTATGCTGAACCTCAATATTCTCGATGGCCTTTTCGGCGCCCTAATGGAAACTGCATTCGGCAAAACAGCCGATGCCTTCGAAAAGCGGAACGCCTTCAAACGAGACTTGCTCACCTTTCTGAACGACCAGCAAAAACATACCTCGCTGGATGTTTTTTTATTCTCCCGAAGGCCCAAGTATGGCACTGAGGAAAACCCGGAAGATTTCCTGACACTTGAAGAAATCTATATCCCGCTCCGACTGGATCAATTGCGTGGCACTTTGCCTGAATTTCAACACCTTAGAGAGATAAGCGGCCAGCAGGATGCCCCGGGCGATCAAAAGATTGAAGACCTTCATATCGGCGGACTGCTTGATCTGATGCAATACAACGAACATTTTCGAAAAGTCATGATCATCGGCCAGGCAGGCAGCGGGAAATCCACTTTTATGAAGTACCTCACCCGGTTGCTGACGGCTGAAAAACCGGCGGTGAAAGTGGTTGAAAAAACTGAAGAGGGCAAAGCAAACGAAACCACCCGTCCGGTATCCTTCAAAGCCGTGCCTGTTTTTGTGCGCCTGCGCGATCTGGAAGGAAAGCTGCGTGAAAACGGTCGGTCCGATTGGGATGACAATTATTCCATGGAATCGTTTGTGGCCGCGTTGTGCGGTCAGCGCTTCGACACCTCTAACTTCTTAGGAAAACTGTTCCGCGATCTGCCCTGCGTCTTTCTCTTCGATGGCATCGATGAGGTGCCCGAAAACAAAACGATTGACGGGATAACCATCTCCCGCCTGAAGGTTATTTCCTGGCTGTTGCGACAGATGGAACACCTGCGAAAATTCAACCCCGAGGCGCGTTTTGTACTGACATCCCGACCTACGGATACAGGGGCTTTGGCCCGGCATTTTCAGATATTCGAAACCAAAAAATTCGATGCTGCCGAAATCGACCTTTTCACCAAATACTGGTACGAGGGGTGTGAAAAAACCTTTCGGGCCAATGCCAGGGCAGAGTACGTGCCCCACAAGAAGGAAAAATGGCAGCATCGCTGCGATTATTTGCCCGAAAGCAGGGCCAATTTTCAGCAGAACGTTAATCGCGAGCCCCTGAAAAGCATAGTTGACAACCCCTTGCTCCTGTCGCTCGCGCTGTTTATGCACGTCATCGATCAGCGATTTTCCACGGAGAACCGCGAAAACCTTTACCAGCGTTTTTGCGAGGCCTTTCTTTACGAATGGGACGAAGTGCGCGACATGGATTTTTATCCGGCCCTTTTCGGGCGCGGCCATTACGAGCGCCTGTTTGAAGTCACTTTTCGGCTGGCATTGCATTTTTCAGAAAACAACACAACAAAAATGACGGTGCGCGAATTGCTACCTGCCGTTCAAAAGGCGGTCAGTCGCTACCCGCTTCCAACGGAGACGCCCATGGAAGAACACGCCCTGGAACTCCTGCGCGCCTTCGACAATCGCAACGGCTTGCTGACCGGCCGCACCACCAGCGACGATTTTTTAGACACCGAATTCGAGTTTCAGCACAAAAGTTTTCAGGATTACCTCGCCGCCCAATGTATCAGCCAGGACCGTTTGATCGAACGGAATCAATTCAGTTTTGTGGACAAACTGGATGCAGACTTCTGGCAGCGCACCCTCGAATTTTATGTCAATCTCTCCTCCCCCGACCTGTTTTTTGAACAGACCATCGCACTGATTGAGCCGGATCATCCCATCGTGGGCAAACTGCATTATTTCGTTCAACACTTTCTCCATGCGCGGCAAAAAGACCCGGCCCTGACGACAGCATTGGCTGAAAAAGTTTGGGAAGTCTTTTTAACAAGCGACACAGTCTGGAATATTTTTATGGCCAGCCAATGCCTGCACTGGCTGCCTGAAACGCGAACAGAAGTACTGTTTGAACTTGTTCGGCACAGGCATTCCGACGAATTAAATGCATTTCGGGCAGGGAAAGCCGTTTGGCTGTTGTATAGTAAGGGGCACTACGCTGAATTGCGGAATGTATTGGCCTCAAAAATGGCCGATATTTTTGCAGCCCCTCGCGAGTATGATTTTATTGACCTTTCTCAATGGCAACTCATTCCGATTGTGAGTAGAGATGTACACTTTCTATGTTTTTATTTTACTTCTCTTCGCTCCGCCGATAAGGCTTATGGAGGTTTAATGTTGCTGGATTTGCGGTATTTGCGGTATTTGCTGGATTTGCGGTATTTGCTGGATTTGCGGGATTTGCGGGATTTGCTGGATTTGCTGGATTTGCGGGATTTGCGGGATTTGCTGGATTTGCGGTATTTGCGGTATTTGCGGGATTTGCTGGATTTGCGGGATTTGCGGGATTTGCGGGATTTGCGGGATTTGCGGTATTTGCGGGATTTGCGGGATTTGCGGGATTTGTATCCTTTTCTCAGGGAAAGAAATAATATAAACTTACAACAGATCAACACCTACCTTGAACGAGTCATATCCAAACTGGACAACCTCACGCCGGAAGAAGAAGCGCGATTATTCAAACCTTATCCACCGCTCGAAACGAACAACTGAAATAAGGAAAATCTTACCCGCTTTTTTCTCTTAAATTGCATTATCTCCGATGTCGGAGTCCTACTGCTGTAACATCCTGATTGCCCCCATTTTCACCAACATCTTCACCTCCCACAGCCCCTGCCCTGCCCGATCGGTTCAATTTTGTGCTCAAACCTGGCAAACGCGTGGCCTTGGGAGTTATAACGGCACTCAAACAGGCCTTGCTCTGAGCCAATGCCGAAGCGTGTTGTTATAGTTTCTGACAGATTGGGAATCCAATTCCCAATCTGTCAAAAAACGCATGCTTTCGAAACCTGAGCGGTTTGGTCAAACAGCCTTACCTTTGCGCCCGCTTATGCTCAGTCTCTCCAATATCTACGTCCAATACGGCAACCGCATCCTGCTCGACCGGGTCAATTTTGTACTCAAACCCGGCGAACGCGTGGGCCTCGTAGGCCGCAACGGTGCCGGCAAGTCTACCCTGCTCAAAATCATCGCCGGCGAAATGTCGCCCCACGAAGGCAATGTGGTGCAACCCTCGCACTTCACCCTGGGTTATCTGCACCAGGACATGCTGCTGCCCAAAGGCAAAACCGTGATCGCCGAAACCATGTCGGCCTTCGAAGAAGTGCTGCTGCTCGAAAAACGCTTCGAAGCCGTCAATCACGAACTGGCCGTCCGCGAAGACTACGAGTCGGATTCCTACCATGCCCTCATCGAAGAACTGGGCGACCTGACCGAACACCTGCGCCACCTCGGCAGCCACCACACCCAGGCCGACGCCGAAAAAGTGCTGGCCGGCCTGGGCTTCCAGGCTTCGGACATGAACCGCCTCACCGACGAATTCTCCGGAGGTTGGCAAATGCGCATCGAACTGGCCAAAATGCTGCTCCGCGAACCCGATATGCTGCTGCTCGACGAGCCTACCAACCACCTCGATATCGAGAGTATTCTCTGGCTCGAAGACTTCCTCAATGGCTACCCGGGCATGGCCGTCATCATCAGCCACGACCGCCGTTTTCTCGACAACACAACCAACCGCACCGCCGAAATCTCGCTGGGTAAAATCCACGACTACAAAGCGCCTTACTCCAAATACGTCGAACTCAGCGCCGAACGCCGCGAACAAATGGCCAACGCCGCCGAAAACCAGCAGCGCATCATCGCCGACCGCGAACGCACCATCGCGCGCTTCATGGCCAAGGCGACCAAAACCAAAATGGCCCAGTCGATGCAAAAACAGCTCGACAAAATGGAGCGCATCGAAATCGACGACGTCGATACGGCCGTCATGAACCTGCGCTTCCCCGAACCGCCCCGCTCGGGCGAGGTCGTGGCCAAAGGCGAACACGTGACCAAGCGCTACGGCAACCTGAAAGTGCTGGAAAACGTCGATTTTCAAATCCTGCGCGGCGAACGCGTGGCATTTGTCGGGCAAAACGGCCAGGGCAAAACCACCCTCGCCAAAATCCTCACCGGCCAGGAGCCGGCCACCTCAGGCGACGCCAGCCTGGGTTACAATATCCACCTGGGCTACTACGCCCAAAACCAGGCCGAAACCCTCGACCCGAAAATCACCCTGCTCGAAACCATGGAGCGCTTTTCACCGCCCGAAATGCGCACCAAACTGCGCGCCATCCTCGGCGGCTTCCTGTTCAGCGGGCAGGACGTGGACAAAAAAGTGGTCGCCCTCTCCGGCGGCGAACGCGCGCGACTGGCCCTGGCCTGCATGCTGTTGCGCCCCATCAACTTCCTTGTGCTCGACGAACCGACCAACCACCTCGACATGCTCTCTAAAGACGTGCTGAAACAGGCGCTGCTCGATTTCGAGGGCACCCTGCTGGTGGTGAGCCACGACCGCGAGTTCCTGAGCGGCCTGACTACCCGCACCATCGAATTCCGCGACCACAAACTGATCGAATACCTCGGCGACGTCAACTACTTCCTCGATAAAAGGAAACTGGACAACATGCGGGAGGTGGAAAAAAGAACCGTCGGCGCCAACAACGCCAACGCAGGCAACGCGGGCAACAACCTCAATGCCGAGGAGAAAAAACAATTGCAAAAAGCGGTGCAAAAAGCGGAACGCCGCATCAGTGAACTGGAAGCCGACATCGCTAAAATCGAAACCAAAATGGCCGCCCCCGATTTTTATACCAGTCCCGAGGCCGACAAGGAATTGAAAAAATACAATACCCTGAGAGAGGAACTCTCCCAGGTGTACGGCGAGTGGGAAAAGGCAGTTGAACAACTGTAACCCGCTGTCTTACAAGTTCGGGCCGGCTCAGATATTATTTCACACAAGTCGTGAAGCGCGCAAAGAGTTTTTTTTGTTGCACGCAGAGACACGGAGGGATTTGAGTTTCACGCAAAGGGCGCAAAGGAGCAAAGCGCGCAAAGGGGGATTTTTTGTTGCACGCAGAGGCGCAGAGGGATTTGAGTTTCACGCGAAGGGCGCAAAGGAGCAAAGCGCGCAAAGGGGGGAGGTAAAGTTGTTTTGTTGCACGCAGAGACGCGGAGGCGCAGAGTTTTTGATTGTGAATTATAATCTCTTTCCTCATATGATTTGCTCCTTTGCATCCCGCTGTGTCACTGCATGCAATAACAAGTCCCTATCCATCTTTGCGCGCTTTGCTCCTTTGCGCCCTTTGCGTGAAGCTCTAAGCCCTCTGCGCCTCTGCGTGCAATAAAAACGCGCTTTGCTCCTTTGCGCCCTCCGCGTGAAACTCTAAGCCCTCCGCGTCTCTGCGTGCAACACCCCTCCCTTTGCGTGATTAGCGGCGCAGCGCGCATATTACTGTACCGTCACCGGCACGCTACGCACACCAAACCGGCCTGCCACGCGCAGCGAATACCTTCCTTTCGGCAAATTCAATCCTTCCAACTGGTGCCGCTGCCGGCCGGCGTTTTGCACCACCTGGCGGCTGTATACCCTTCGACCCAGCGCATCGAACAAATCAAGTTGCAGGGTTTCAGCGCGCGGCAAATCCACATCCAGGCTGAAATCGCCGGCGGTCGGGTTGGGCGACACCTGCAACAAAGCGGGCGCGGGCCAATCGGCTACCCCGACCGTCAGGGCGATGAGCATGGAATCGGTCACCGTTTTACATTCATTGATTGCCTGCATTTTTACATTATAGGCGCCGCCACCGGCATAGGTATGCGTCGGAGAAGCCTCCGTGCTGGTCGCGCCGTCGCCGAAGTCCCAGAGGTAGGACGCGGCGTTTTGGCTCAGGTTGTTGAAACTGACGTTCAGGCCATCGACGCTGGCGCCGAAATTGGCCGCGGGGAAACCGAGCACCGTCAGCAATTGCACGCTGGTATCGCTGCCCAGAGGATTGGAAACGACCAGACGGACCTGCTTAATCCCCGGCGTCGGGTAGATGACATCGTGCGGCCCC
The DNA here is from genome assembly GCA_016787345.1 of Saprospiraceae bacterium. Lineage (GTDB taxonomy): Bacteria > Bacteroidota > Bacteroidia > Chitinophagales > Saprospiraceae > M3007. The sequence goes on from JAEUUU010000031.1 coordinate 42,683, forward strand.
TGTCCGAAAGCCAGCACCGGAATGGCGCCCGACCCGAACGACCAGTTGTATTCCGCCAGATTGCCGGCAGACTGGGCGCTGTAAGTCAGCGTCGTGCCCCGGCAGATCGTATCGGGCAGGGCAAATGCGGCGAGCGGGGCGTTCAGATTGACCGACTGGATGCCGACGTTGTCGAGAAAAATATTGTTGCCGTAGTCATTGGTCGCCACGATCCGGATCAACACTTTTTGTCCGGCAAAATCAGCAAGACTGGCTACTTCCGAGCGCCAGTCGGCCGCTTCATTCGGGAAAAATGCGCCGGTGATCGGGTTGGTCGTAGCCAACGCCGGGTCGGCTTTTTCCCAAATCACGACGGGCTGGGCTTCCGGATCGCAGGCCGGGAATACTTCCACCCGCAATTTTTCCACGTGATTGGTCAGACGCGCGTGCGCCAGATCAAAGACCAGCGAGGGATTGGCCAGATTGGTCAGATCGACCGGAATCAGTTGCAATGCATCCTGCTGGCCGATACTGGCATAATTGAAACAATCGATCCAGGCCGCCCGCGTGGAGTTGCCATTAATGCCCGTGACGCTTGCGCTGCGTTGCCAGGTGATCGACCCATCGGGATTTTGCACCGACCAGCCCGGTTTGGGGAACACGTTATTTGAAAAATTCTCGGTAAAATAGTTGGTTGCAGGCTGTACCAGCACGGGTATCGTGATGCGCAAGGTATCGTTCCAATTAAAGTCGTCGTCGGGGAAATCGGCCCAAATGGCCAGTCGCAACGAGTCGTTGTTGTTGATCGAATAGCCGTTTTGAAACGTATGCGTCAGTGCCGCGCCGGGCGCCAGATCGGGCAAGGCTTCACCCGTCGGGGCGCCGTTGTTGATTTTGAGGTACAACGTTGCACCCGAAATCGCTTCGAGGCCCTCGTTGCGCACCATTACGGAAAAAGATTGCTGAATGGGTTCGCAGGCATAAATGCCGTTGGGATCGGGATCCATCAGCACCCGCACACCCAGGTCTTTGTTTTGGGTGCAGTTTTCCAGTTCGCCCGGCCAGCGCACGGCATTGGATCGGCGGCCTGCAAGACCATTGTCATTGATCGCGCTGACGGCCACCCATTTTTCCTGCAAAGGATAAGAGATAGGGAAGGTAAAACTGGAGGCATCGGTGGTTCCGATCGGATCCATATAGCGGTCGCCGAGCAGGTAAACTTCGTAAGAAAGTGTGTCTTGCAACGGGTTCCAGCTCAGGGTCATCGAATCGGGGCATACCTTGGCCACGGTGATATTGGAAGGCACCCGTACGATACTGAATGGCTCGGTCGTATGGGAAATGCCGTTGCGCGTGAGGCGCAGCCGGGCATTGGCCGTGACGATATTGGGCACCGTCCAGTCGTAAAACTGGTTCCAGAAATTGGGCGTTGCCAGCACCGACCAGCTTTGTCCGTTGAAAAATTCGAGGGTAAAATTGCTGCCGTCGGACGTGCCGAAGGCATCCCAGCGAATGCGTTCCACCTCGCCGGGCGCCAGGCCTTCACCGCCGGCGGGATAGGTGATCATGACCGAATCATTGAGAAATTCCCAGACCACCCAAAAAGTCTGCGGGCCTTCGGGCACAGCAAAGGGCGTTACGGTGGCGAGGTAAGCGCCGGGTTGCGGGTTGTTGAGCACCACCTGCTCCATGTTGTTCAGAGAATCGCGGCGAGGTATGGCAACGGCGGTAATAGCGGCTGATGTAGGGGTCGGGTCGAGCACCAGCGGTCGGTACTGAGTCGCATTATTTACATCCGACACCACCAGATCGAGGTCGTTGACCAGGTCGCGGGCAGCCGAAGGCAAAGCCGGCGGATCGGGCCAGAGCAGCATAATGCGCGCCTGGCGGGTACCGGTCGGCACGTTGACCACCACGGTGGTGCCGGGTTGGCCCTGGTCGACCTGATAGGTATAAAAGCGGTTTTGGTCGAGCAGGTTCCAGGCCCGCCATGCGTTCACCTGGCCGTAACCGAATTCGAAATCGGGGCCTGCATTGCCCAGGTCGGTGGCGGTATTCAAAATAGCGGCTTTGAGCAATGCGGTGGGCGGGTTTTCGCCGTTGTGGCTTTCTTTCCAGCCCTGTGTAAGTTGGGCCAGACAGCCCACAATACCCGGCGCGGCGCCGGAAGTGCCGCCGAAAGTGATATAGGTATGATTCGGGCTGGTGGAAGTATGGCCATTGCCGTTGGCGGAAATATCCGGTTTCAGGCGGCCGTCGAAAGCAGGCCCGCGGCTCGATGTTTCGTCGAGCGTACCGTCCTGCCGGAGATTGGCTGTTGCGATGGAATTTTTAGCCATTTTATGGCCGCCGGTGATGGTGCCCCAAACCGGACCTGCGCCGTAGCCGCAATCTTCCTGCCCCTGATTGCCCGCAGAAAAGACGTGCATCAGGGTCGGATTTTCATATATCTGCTCATCCACGGTCAGCGCGTTGAAGGTGTACCCGACATTGCAACCGTCGGAGTAGGAAGAGTTGGTCAGGGTGACGTTCTCGTTCAGGTGCATGGGCAGGGTTTCATCCTGAAAACCGGAGGTGTAAGAGATAATTTTGATCTCTGCCCCCGAGGCCATGCCCTGTTTGGAAGGGTCGCGGTTGCCCGCCCCGGCCAGGATGCCCGTAACGCCGTCGGCATGTTGATCGGCGCCATTGTCGGTGGTCAGGTTTTGCAGTCGACCCTGAAAGTCGATATGCGGCCCGACGAGCCCGTCGTCGCGCACGAGCACGGTCACACCGGAGCCGTCGAGTTGCAGGCCATCGGAGCCGGCGCGATCCAGCAGGTTGGAGCGGTGCAGGGAACGCCCGCGGGTATCGTCGGGTTCGGGTGGGGCCGGGGCGATGTCGAGGTATTGCACGAAAGGTTGTTCGGCGAGGCGTTCCAGTTGGGCAATGGGCGCGCGCAACTGCAAAATACCGTTTTGGCTGCCCTCTTCGAGCACCGTCAGGCCCATTTGCCGGCACAATTCGCCGCCCCGGGAAATGCTCAGGTGCGGATATACCTGTATTTGAAGGTCGATTTGATCGCCATGAAGCGCCCAGGAGGGGTAAGGGGGCTCTTTCAGGCGGCGGGCCATTTTCCAGTCGGCCAAAACCGGCACGACGCTGCGAACGCCGTAAGGGCGCAGTTTGGCTGCATCGAACTCGGCGGGCCAGCTGAGCAAGTAGGCCCCAAAATCGATGTAGCCGATAAACTGCACCCCCTCGTCCTGCAGTCGCGCGCGGTCGGCGGCGGTCAGCAGCGCTGAGGACTGCACAAAACGAACGATCCGGCCGTCGATAATCTCGGCCGGATCGGGCGCGGGCTGTGCCTGGTCGATGTTGTCGGGAAACACCACCGGCCCCTGGTCAAAACGGACGGGGGGGCGGGAGTTTTGGGCAAAATTCGGGGAGGCGAGGAAGAACAGACAGAGTAGTAGAAAGCAATACTTCATAGAGCAGTTGATCTGGTTTGATCGAAAAGTAATCCGGACACGTCGGAGAATTGTCATTTTCGGCAACTAAATAAAGGCAAAGCCGTTTTGTTGAACCGAGCCTCAAAAATAACACTGAATTTTGCGGGATGATAGACCCTATTGTTTGGATCGCCTTTATTACCCTGGTGGTCGGCCTCATGGCCCTGGATCTGGGGGTGTTTAATAAAAAAGCCCACATTCCCAGCGCCGGCGAAGCATTTGTCGCCACGATCGTCTGGGTTTCCCTGGCCCTGGCTTTTTGTCTTTTTATCTACTTCGCCTACGAGTACAAGTGGCTGGGCCTGGGTTTGTACGAATACGAGCCCATGGACGGCCGGACGGCGGCGATCAAATACCTCACCGGTTATTTGCTGGAAGAGGCGCTCAGCGTCGACAACCTGTTCGTCATGGCGCTGGTATTCGCCCAGTTCCGGGTTCCCAAAAAATACCAGCACCGCATTCTTTTCTGGGGCATTCTCGGGGTTTTGGTGTTCCGGGGCATCCTGATCGGGGTGGGTATCGCACTGGTGCATTATTTCACCTGGCTGTTTTACCTGTTCGGACTGCTGTTGTTGTGGTCGGCATTCAAGATGTGGCGCCAGGGCGATACGCACCACGACCTCGACAACCACGGCGTGGTGAAATTCATCCGCCGCTTTTATCCGGTGTCGTCGAGTTACGACGGCGGCAATTTTTTTACCATTGAGAACGGCCGCAAAGCCGTAACGCCCATGTTCGTGGCGCTGATGATTATCGAAACGACCGACATTCTTTTCGCATTCGACTCGGTGCCGGCCGTTTTTTCGATCACCACCGACCCATTCCTGGTGTTTTCTTCCAACATTTTCGCCATTCTGGGGCTGCGATCCCTGTATTTCGTACTGGCCGACATACTCGACCGTTTCGAATACCTTAAATACAGCCTGATCGCCATCCTGTTTTTTATCGGGGTGAAAATGATGCTCATTCCACAAAAAATCCACCTTCCCGAACTGGCGTCCCTGTTGATAATCGGCGTTTTATTGTTAGCCGGCGTAATCGCATCCCTCACCATGCGGGGCCGGCGGGAGATCTGAAAATTTTAGGCATAAAAGTTGGTGAAACAGATGAAGGGCCTATTTTTGTACTTGCTCGCGCGGTACAAACGCGTTTAACCCGCGCAAATAGCTTCATTTCCAAACTTTCACCAACATCCTAAAATCGCTTTTACCATGAAACATTGGGAAAAAGGCAAAAAAGACCACCGCCGCGACGACGAACGTCAATCCATCCAGGAATCCCACAAAAAGAAAAAACTCAAGCCTGTCGAAAAAAACAAATATCGACTCAGGCTGCATGGCGACGACAATATGGATGATTGAGGATTCGAGTATTTGAGGATTCGAGTATTTGAAAAAAGGGTTATTTCTTCCCTCTAATTGCGATGATTTCAGACGATAGAAATCGCATATGAGAGCAGAAATAACCCTTTTTTCAAATACTCGAATCCTCGCATCCTCAAATCCTCAATCCTCAATCATTGCTTCATCATCTCCCCGCTCATACCCAGCAAGCCCATCATCCAGGAATATTCCAGGGCGCGTTCTTTAAGCACCTCGAAGCGGCCCGAGGAGCCGCCGTGCGAGCCGCTCATATTGGTTTTGAAGAGCAGGTTGTTGTTGCCGGTCTTTTTGTCGCGCAGGCGGGCGACCCATTTGGCGGGTTCGAAGTATTGCACCTGCGAATCGGCAAATGACGTCAGTACGAGCAGGTTGGGATAATTTTGGGCCTTCACGTTGTCGTAGGGCGAGTATTGTTTCATGTAATTGTACTCGTCGGCATTGGCCGGATTGCCCCATTCGCTGTATTCGCCGGTGGTCAGCGGGATACTGGGATCGCTCATGGTGGTGAGCACATCGACGAAGGGCACGCCGGCGATAATGCCCTTGTATTGCTCTGGCGCCATATTGGCCACGGCGCCCATGAGCAGGCCGCCGGCCGAACGGCCCGAGGCAAAAAGGCGGTCGGCAGAAGTATATTTCTGATCGCAAAGGGCTTTGGAGCAGTCGACGAAATCGGTGAAGGTGTTCATCTTGTGCTGCATTTTACCGTTTTCATACCAGGAGTAACCCATTTCCATACCCCCCCGGATGTGTGCGATGGCGTACACGAAACCGCGGTCGAGCAGGCTCACGGCATTGCGGTTGAAGCCCGGATCGTAGGAGAAACCGTAGGAGCCGTAGCCCACCAGCAGGCAGGGGGCGTTGCCGTCGCGTTTGACGCCCTTGCGGTATACCAGCGACACCGGCACCAGGGCGCCGTCGCGGGCCTTGACGCGGATAAACTCCGTGACGTAGTTGTCGGCATTGAAGCCGCCGAGCACGGGTTGTACTTTTTTTACGGTCTTTTGGCGGCTCGCCGGATCGTAGTCGATCACCGTGGCGGGTGTTTTCAGCGAGGAAAAATTGTAGCGCAGCACCTTGGAATTGAAGTCCGGAAGCGGGAAGATGCCCGCGTCGTAGGTCGGTTCGCCAAAATCGAGGTAGTGCTCGCTTTTATCGGCCCAGCGGATGATGCGGATTTGTTTGAGGCCGTCTTTGCGTTCGCCCACGACGAGAAAATCCTGGTACACATCCACGCCATAGAGCAGCACGTCGGCGCGGTGGGGCAGCATTTCTTTCCAGTTGGCCGGCGAGGGATCGCTGTCGGGAGCGGTCATAAGGCGGAAGTTCTGCGCATTCCAGTTGGTTCGGATGACGAACTGGTCGCCCCAGTGGTCGACGTCGTAGAAAAACCCTTTTTCCCGCGGCCGGATGACGCGGAATTCGCCCGTCGGATTATCGGCGGAGAGGTAGTGGTTTTCCACGGTTTCCGTATAGGCGTGGGTGATAAAGATGAATTTATCGTCTTTCGACTTGCCCAGGTAGGCGTAGGTGGTTTCGTCGGTTTCCGTGAATACCAGGGCATCTTTTTTGGTGGGCGCGCCCATTTCGTGCCGCCAGACCTTGTCGGTGCGCAAGGTGACGGGGTCTTTGGTATCGTAGAAAAAGTATTTGCCGTCGTTCGACCAGGCCGAGGTGCCGGCGGTTTCGAACTCATCGGGCAAGGCGCGGCCGGATTGCAGGTCGAGGAATTTTCCTTTGAACAGGTTGCGGCCCGTGTAATCGACGATGTAGTACAGCGTACGGTTGTCGGGACTGACGCTCAGCCCCTCCACCATGCAGTAGTCGTGGCCTTTGGCCATTTGGTTGACGTCAATCAGGATTTCCTCGGCGGCTTCTAGGCTGCCTTTTTTGCGGCAATGAATGGGGTATTCCTTGCCCGTTTCGAAGCGGGTGTAGTACCAGTAGCCGTTTTTGAAATAAGGAACCGAGTTGTCGTCTTCCTTGATGCGGGCGCGCATTTCTTCGTAAAGTTGGTCGCGCAGGGTAGCCACGGGCGCCAGTACGGAGTCGGCATAGCGGTTTTCGGCTTCGAGGTAGGCGCGCACTTCCGGGTTCTCGCGTTCGTTGAGCCAGTAGTACTCGTCGACGCGTTTGTCGCCGTTGGCGGCGGTGAGTTCTTTGGGCTTTTGAGCCGGGTGAGGCGCGGTAAATTGTTCGGGATGAAAAACGGATGGAGGCATGGGTGTTACGACAGAAGTAGTTTCGGCTGATTTATCGGATTGCCCGCAGGCAGCGAGCAAAAGCAGCAGGACAGGGCATAGAAAACGCAAAGATTTCATCGTCAATATATTGTTGGAGGGTTTAATGAAGGGTAAATGTATAAAAGACGCCCATTTGACAAAAAAACAAAACGGAATACCTTCACCTCGTTAAGTTTATTTCAACATGAAAAATCTGTTACTACCTATCCTGGGCGCCCTCTTCTGCCATGTATTGCCCGCCCAAACGCCCTACATCAGTTATATGACCGGCGACCCGGCCGACGTCGCTGCCGCGCCGCGCGGCGGCATTGTGCTCATGGGCGGCGCAGGCGAGGTGGACAATGCCATGCGCTGGTTTCTCGAACAAAGCGGCGGCGGCGATATCCTGGTCCTGCGCGCCAGCGGCTCCAATGGCTACAACGATTACCTCTACGACGAACTGGGCGAATCGGTCAATTCCGTCGAAACCATCGTCACGCCCAGTCAGGCTGCCGCCGACCATCCCTACGTGATCCAGCAAATCTATAATGCCGAAGCACTCTGGATTGCCGGGGGCGACCAGGCCAATTACGTCGATTTCTGGAAAGATGGTCCGGTAGAAGACGCGATTCGCTACCTCATCCACGTCAAAAAAGCGCCCGTCGGCGGGCTGAGCGCCGGCATGGCCATTCAGGGCGATGCCTATTTTTCGGCCATGAACGGCACCGTACTTTCCGCCGAAGCATTGGCCGATCCGTACGCGCCGGAAATGACCATCGGCTACGGCGATTTTCTCGATCACCCCATCCTGAAAGACGTCATCACCGACACCCATTACGACGACCCTGACCGCCGGGGCCGCCACCTGGCTTTCCTGGGCCGGCTGGCCGAAGACTACGGCATTCGGGCCAAAGGCATCGCCTGCGAGGAATACGTGGCGGTTTGTATCGATACGCTGGGCATCGCGCACGTGTACGGCAACTACCCCAACGAACCCGACTTTGCCTGGTTTGTGCAAACCAACTGCGCCGGCGACGATTTCAGCCCCGAAACCTGCCAGCCCGGCCAGCCGCTGAACTGGGTCCGCAACAATGCCGCCGTGCTGGCGCTGCGCGTATCCGCCCGACCCGACGGGGCCAACACCTTCGATCTCAACGACTGGAAAACATTCAGCGGCACAGATCCTTCTTACTGGACCAACTGGTATTCAGCGGATGGCACTTTCACCGCGACATGGCCCGGCACGGAACCCGACTGCGCCACCGCTGCACCCGAACCGGTCGAAACGCCCGCCCTGCGCATCTGGCCGGTACCTGCCGACGAGGTGTTGTACACTGCCTTCGAAGGCCTCGAAGGACCTGCCGACCTGGTCGTTGCGGATATGCTGGGCCGGGTGGTATTACACACGACCGTCGCGGATGGCAGAGGAGAAATCAATGTGGGAGGATTGGAGAAAGGCGTGTATGCGGTAATGGCAAGGGGATGGAAAGGGGTAGTGTATGCACTTCCCTTCGTTGTAAAATAGCAGCAAACCGGTTCGAAAAGACCTACCCCTTAAACGTAAAAGTATAATTCGCCCAAAAATTCCACAAGGTCACCACACCGGTCGCCACGAGTTTGGCGAGGTAAAAATTGGTGCGCATCCGCTCGGTGAGCAGGTAAATAATGGCGTTGTTGATCGCCAGGCCGACCAGGGAAGCCAGCAGGAATTTGGAGAACTGCATGGCCACTTCCGGATCGTGACTATGGAAAGTCCAGATGCGGTTGAGCACGTAATTACTGGCTACTGCGCAAAGAAAACCGGTCGTATTGGCGATGTATTTGTTGACGCGCGCTTTTTCTTTCAGCAGCCAGGTGATGCCGAAATCCACGAAGACGCCGGAGAAACCCACGACGCCGAATTTGAGAAATTTGATCAGAAGGTCATTATTCATGGGCCTCAATCGATGCTTCCGCCCGCGGGCGGCTGTTAAAAAGGGTTCGGATTAAACCGGCCGTCAGTAAGGCCCAAAGGGCAATACAAGGCACGGCTTTCAAAACATAAGGTTGCACAATTTGCTCGCGCAACGCCCTGGGGCAAAGATCGGTCGGCGTAAGCGATACGAAGGCAAAAGTACCCCACAAAGCTACGGTTTGCCAGCGCGCCGCTCGTTCTACGGCAAGGTACCACATCGCCACACCGCTCAATGCAATCACAAAGGTAGGCGACTCTGCCTTGTGGTTGAAGATCACCACCCAGATCAGTACCGATGCAGCCAGCAAGGTCCGGCGCCGGAGGCTCGGCGCCCGGTACACGGCCAGTGCGCTCAGCGCGAGCAGCAGTAATCCGGCAGCGGTCACCGCGTTTTTATCGGGCAACCAGCCAAACCAGCTGTCGAGCCAGCCGGCAACCGAAAGCCCGAGCGATACGGCGTGATCCTGTTGCAACAGTTCGACCCACCAGCGGTACACCTGAAGGGTTTGTGAAGGTGATAAAACCAGCAGGGGCGAGAGCAGAAAAACCAGTCCCCAGGCCAGTCCGGACAACACAAAGCGGCTTTTGCCGCTGTACGCCGGCGCCCAAACGGCCGCGAAAATACCGAAGATTTTGAGGAAGGCGCCAGCTACCGCCCACAAGGCAGCACGACTGGATCGGCCGCGCTCGAAAGCCACAAAAGCCCACAACAACAGGGCCGCAGTAAGGCCGTTGCTTTGACTGTTTTGCAACGACGTGATGAGTTCGAGCAACACGAACCAGGCCATAAAACGCCGCTTTCGGGCATCCAGCACAGGCAGGGCAAGAATAGCCGACAGCAGGCTAAGGGCATTCAGCAGGTTCCAGAGCGGCAAACCCAGCCAGTCGGGCAGCACCGAAAACGGCGCCATGAACAAGGCAAAAGCCGGACTGTATTTGAACAAATCCCACTGCTCGGCGGGGAAAGCGGCATAGGGGTTTTGCCCGGCCAAAAGGTGGGTGAAAGCGTTGCGGAAAATGACGTAATTCTCATAGGAGGTATATCCCGCGTCGTTGGGGCCCTGAGTCAGTTTTTGCACCGACACCAGTATGGCCGCCAGCGCGTAAACCGCCCAAAGAAAACGTTCGTCTTTCCAAATGGCTTTCATCAGTGTCGCTCCTCCGATTTGGCGTTTTCCTGGGCTTCTTCTACCCCATCGATACTTTTGACCAGTTCGATCAGGTCTTTAGCGCTGATCTGTGCAGGATCGTACGAGACGACCCAGATGTTTTCCGGACCGGTACGGCGCAGCAGTCGCAGGTCCAGTTCGGTGATTTGGCCCATGACGTTGCCGGCGTTGGCATCGGGTTTGAATTTGACCAGCAGTTCGGGCCGGTTTTTAGCGGGCGGGCGGTTGGGATTGACGCCTTCCCGGACCTGATACTCGTGGGCCGTGGCGATGTCGACCATCATACGTTCCAGTTCGAGCAATGGCTCCGGCCGGTCGATGGTGCCGGTCACGGTTTTCGATTGTCCGCCTTTCCACGCGGTGAGGGTGCCATAGGGCGCGTCGGCCACCTGCGTAGGGATGCGGTCGGGGTATTGCCAGAGGTTGACCGCCGCGACTTTTTCGCGCAGCGCGGCCAGTTCGGCAGCGCTGATTTGCACGGAGTCGAGACCCGGTTTGGCGACGTTGCGTTTGCCTTCGTACACCATCGAGCCGTCGTTGTGGAACGTGAGGCGATAGACGGGGCAAAAGCCGAAACAGGGCCCCATTTCCAGTTGGGCGAACGGACTGTGATCGGCAGCAGCCGGCGGCTGTTTTTGCGGACACTGGGCAGCAAGCAGCGGCAACAGGAGAAAAAGCAGGTATTTCATATTTTTTCGGTTAGCGTCAAAAGCGAAATTTTTAAATAAGGTTGATGAGGGTTGATGAGAGTTGATGAGGGTTTATATGGTTTATAGAGGGCAGAAATAACCCTTTTACCAAAACCTAAAACCCAAAACCCGATTAGAGAGCAGAAATAACCCTTTTACCAAAACCCAACGCCCAAAACCCAACACCCAAAACCCAACACCCAAAACCTCACCCCTTCAACGCCTGCTCGAAATCGGCGATCAAATCGGCGGGGTTCTCGATGCCCACGGATACCCGGATGAGGCCGTCGGTGATGCCGTTTTGCTCGCGCAGTTCCTTCGCTACGTGCAGGTGCGAGCTGCTGGCCGGGTGCAGGATGAGCGTATCCACATCGCCGAGCGTGGGCGCCAGACTGCCCATTTTCAGGGTGTTCATACAATGCAAACCGGCCTCCATACCGCCGCGCAACTCAAAACTGAGCATGCCGCCGCTGCCGCGCGGCATTTGTTTTTGCGCCAGGGCGTGGTCGGGGTGCGTTTCCAGTCCGGGGTAATTGACCCGCTCGACGGCAGGGTGCTGGGCGAGGAAACGGGCCAGGGCCAGCGCATTGCTGCTGTGCCGATCCATGCGCAGGGCCAGCGTTTTCATACCGTTGTGGGTAAGCCAGGCCTCGAAGGGCGAACAGTTGGTACCGGCGAGTTTCATGGCGCGCCACACCTGTTGGCGCATGAGTGTGCGGTCGCGGCCCACCACCACGCCGGCGATGCTGTTGCCGTGTCCGTTGAGGTACTTGGTGGTGGAATGCACGATAAAATCGACGCCAAAAGCAAAAGGCTGCTGCAAATACGGCGTGCTGAACGTGTTGTCGATGGCGCACAGTGCGCCCTGCGCATGCGCAAGCCACGAGAGCGCCTGAATGTCGACGCAGGCGAGCGTCGGGTTGGCGGGGGTTTCGCAATACAGCAGGCGGATGGCGGGGTCGTGGCGGAGCAAGGTTTCGACCTGGTGCAGGTCGCGCAGGTCGGTAAAGACCGGCTCGACGCCGAACTGGCGGAACAGGCCGTTGAGCAATTCGGTGGTGCCGCCGTACAAATTGCCCTGTGTCAGCACTTTATCGCCATTTTTCAAAATACCCAGAAAAAGCGTCGAAATCGCCGACATGCCACTCGACGTCATCACGGCCTCGGCTTCGAAGCCCAGTCCGTGCGATTCGAGCAGGGCGATTTTGCGCGCCACGGTGTCGACGGTCGGGTTGGCGTAACGACTGTACGCGTGGCCGCTTTCGATGTCTTTAAAAATGCCGATACCCTGTTCGATATCCGAAAAAGCGAAAGACGAGGTGGCGTAAAGCGGCAGGACGTGCGGGTCGGTGGTGCGGTTTTCGGGGATTTCGCGCGCGAGTAGCGAGTCGATGTTCATGCGGGTGCCTGTTTGAGTTCGCGGCAAAGGTACCCAAACCCCCGCTATGCTAAAGCCGTGAAGGCGGCTTCAATAGGTGTAATTGAGCACCAGATTGTACTGCGACATGTTCACGCGATTGATCACCAGCCGGTCGTTGCCGTACACTTCACCGAGGCGCCCTTTCCATACGTACAGGAACTGCGCCCGCAAGCCCTCGAACATACCGCCGAAGCGATAATGAACGTCGAAATTGAACTGGTTGTACGCCGGGAAAGCGTATTTGCTGAGCCGCGTATTTTTCACGTCGGGCAAATAAAAGTGCCCGTAAGCTGCTTCCAGGCGCAGGCGGCTGTTTTCGGGTTGCCAGTTCAGGCGCCCGACGACCGAATGACTGTCGCCGCTGCCCTCTACCCGCTCGCGCGACATAAAGGTGTAAAACGGCTCGCGGCCCCATTCGCGCGGGAAAAGGAAACGCCCGTCGTCGGTCACCCGGGTATAGGCCAGCAGTGTTTTCCAGGCCCCTTTTTGCCAGCCCAATTGTGTACTGAACGCGTTGGAATGGCTGTTTTTCATAAAATAGGTTTTGGTGTCGTCTTCGTTTCCGCCATGGGCCAGGGCATTCTGGTGGGTGTACTGAGCGCCGGCAAAAAGGCGGTGTCCGTTGGAGAGCGGGTGCGTATAATCGGCCTGGATAAAGGCCGTGTTGAAAATATTCTCGACGTAATAATCCCAGACCTGCACCTTCACGCGTTTGCCGGCCTGGCGGGTGATGCCCAAAACGCCGACGCCTTTGCTTTCCAGGTTTTCAGGGTATCCGCTGGCCGTGCCGTCGGGGTTGAGGCCCTTGGGATAAAGGCCGATGGATTCCCCGATGCCGAACCACTCGACCGTGCTGCGGGGCGACATTTTCCAGAGCCAGCCGCCTTCGATACGGGTTTGTTCGATTTCGTTGAATTCCGCCCAAATGCCCGCTTCGGCGGTAGGGCGCATGCGGCCGTCCTGATAATTGATGAAAGGCGTTTGCAAAGCCTGCTGGCCCAGGGTCAGGCGGGAGTTTTTCCACTGATAACGCAGCCAAAGTTCTTCGATGCGGTCGAGGTCGTTGCGGTTTTCGGGGTCCTCCACGTCGAACAGCCCGATTTCGTAGCGGTTGACGGCGCCGGTGGCCGGGTCTTTGGCCGACAGATCGGAGGAAGCGAGGTTGTAGTGAAATATACCGCCGATGCCGAAACTGAATCCTTTCCAGGGCGCCGTGCTGAAATGCAGTCCGCCGCCCGCGGCCAGGGCGTAATAATCGGACAATTGGCGCTCATTGTCGGTCGCCATAAAAAAGCTGCGAAAGTGGCCGTGAAAATGGCCGTGCTCGAAGGCTTCCAGCAGAGAGGCAGCGTGTTTGCCTTTTGTTTTGGAGGAATCTGCCGGTTCGGCAGGGTGTTGGGCAAAAACAGCGACGGCAAAGAACAGAGCCGTTATGGGAAAAATGATACGTTTCATACAGGGCAATACAGCGTTTACAGACTAAAAACCGCTGCAAAATTGCCCCTGTCGGCAGCCGGGAAAGTGTGACTTTTATCACTCCCGGTCCAATTATACCGCACACCGCCAGGTTTTCAGCACAAGCAGGCTCATAAACCCCTATGAACCAATATCAACCTTATAAAATTTAATGCGCCGCCACGCCTGCCGGGCTGAGGTACAATTCTTTGAAAAGGATATAAATACCCATCACCAGCACAAACCAGCCGAAGGCTTTTTTGAGTTTGGCGCCGTCGATTTTACGGCTCAGGCGGTTGCCCAAAAAGATGCCGGCAATGGCCAGCACGGTTACGCTGCCCAGCAGCACCCAGTCGAGTTTGTAATGCGACAAATCACCCAGAAAGCCGAACAGCGACTTGGCTGCAATAATGAGCAGCGAGGTGCCCACGGCTTGTTTCATCGGTAGTTTGCTGAACAATACAAGCGCCGGGATAATGAGAAAGCCGCCGCCTGCGCCAACCAAACCGGTAAGCACCCCTACGATTGCGCCTTCCAGCAGGATCATCGGGTAATTGAATTGTTGTGGGCCGCTATCCCCGTTGTCTGCCGCCGCGCCCTTTTTGTCGCGGATCATTGAAACCGAAGCGAAAACCATGAGCAGGGCGAACAAACCCATCATCAACATGGCTTTTGATACGACGAAACTGCCCACGGAAAAAACCGGATTGGGAATCAGGGGCACCAGCCAGGCACGGGTGGCATATACGGCGAGAATGGAGGGGATACCGAAAATCACCGCCGTTTTCAGGTTGACCATGCCCTCGCGGTATTTGGGCAAGGCGCCGACCAGACTGGTAGAACCGACGATGAAAAGCGAATAGGCGGTTGCCAAAACAGGATCGACGCCAAAAAGATAAACCAATACAGGCACCGTAAGAATACTGCCGCCGCCGCCAATCAATCCGAGTGAAATGCCGATGAGTACCGATGCAAAATAGCCAATGATTTCCATAAAAACAGGTGGGTAGACGAACCCCGGGTTTTAGAACAAGTCCGGATTTTGTGCAAAGGTTGGCCTATTCCCGCTTGTCGCCTGTGATTTATGTCACGGGCTGCTGAAATCAAGGACATTAATCAAATCTTCAACAACTCGATACCCTGTTTGAGCAGCCGCACTTTGCCTTGTTCCGAGAGTTTTTTCATCAGACGGGAGACGACTTCCCTCGAAGAATTCAACTCCTGTGCGATCTGGGTATTGGTCAGGTCGAGAACTTTGGTCCCCAACGCTTTGCTGTGGCGGCGCAGGTAAAATTCGAGCCGCTCGTCCATGTTCTGAAAAGCGATATGATCGATGGTTTCGAGCAGTTCTTCGTAGCGTTTGCGGTAGGTGCCCACCACGAAATGATACCAGGTGCGGTATTGCCGCATCCAGTTTTCGGTCACCTCGACCGGCACGACGAGCAGCACGGCATCCGTGTCGGCTTTGGCAGTGACGGCGCTGGCTTTGATCGTGCGATCGCAAATCAGCGAGAGGGCGCATCCTTCGCCGGCATTGAGGTGGTACATAAAAAACTCGTTGCCCTCCTCGTTTTCGCGGTACAACTTGACCAGCCCGTCGAGCACGATCATCGTGTTGCGGATGTTCTGCCCGGTTTGAAGGAGCACCTGGCCGGCTTTGGCTTCCAGAATCCGACCTTTTTCGGTCAATTCCTTGAGCAGGCCCTCTTCCAGATCGCGCAGCAGGTGTCGGTAGTTTTCAATCTTATTCATACGCTATTGTAACAATTCAAGCCGGTAAAGGTTAGGTTTGACCCGGCGCCTGCCGGGATTTCAGTCCATCGGCCAGAAGTGTTCGCATATTTTTTTCAAAAACTCGCCGGGCCGGGCCATGGAGGACAAAAAGAGCGAACTGCGGCCGCTGACTTCAAAGGGGCTGTCGTCGATAACGGCATCGGGTTTGTTGTCGCCGTCGAGGTCGCCGTACCATTGCAGACTCACCGTCGGGCTGATTTCCGGCACTTCCGGACTGACCCAGTGGCTCAAATCCTGTCGTGTGGCCGGCTGCGTGGTGTAGTCCAGAGCGTACAAGCGATAATTGCGCACCACGACGTAATCGTCCACAAATTCGGCGCAACCGACAGCGGAGAGTACGTAGGTAGCCTTTGTCGTCGTATCGCCTTCGGGGTAGCCGGGGCTGATACCCATCGTCGCGCCGGGGCCAAGGCTGCCGTTGGCAAAAAAATCATTGACCGTATATACGCCCAGCGGGCCGGCGTAGCCGGTTCGGAAGGGTTTGTGGGTGCCCAGTATAAATTTGCTGGTTTGTTTTTGATTGGTTTTCAACACTGTAATCTTTCCTCCCCAAAATTCGCTGTATTCTTCTACGGCTCGTATTTCAATCTTCCTGATCTCGTCGGCAAACGAATCACGCGCATAAACGCCGTACCAGTTGAGCGGCGGAAGCGCCGAATAAATCTGGTCGTTTTCATAATACAGGCCGATGGTCGGCGCCAGGTAAGCCCCGAATGCGTACCCCGTTTTCCCCTGGTAGCGCACCTGCAGCCAGCGGTCGTATACGGAATCGACCTCGATATACTCGCCGTTGAGCGCTACACCGACAAACTGAACGACCGAACCCCTCGGCAGGCTCGCGACTTTTTTGGCTTTGGCATCGGGCGCATCGCGCAGGTTGAGCGAGCTGGCGGTCACGACATATTCTTCGGGAAAAAACGGAACGCCTTGCGCGGTCAGAAGGCTAACTGAACTTAGCGACAGGAAGAGGGAGAAGATAATTTTCATTGCATTGAATTTGAAGATAAAGCAAAGTCTTGTTAGCGGGAAACCGCGGTGTGCAACAATAAAAACTAACGCAAGGTCATCACGCGATAGCCGAGTAAACCCTTGCGCACCGGCAGCAAAACAGGGTCGCCGGGTTGGGTATTGGGGTAATAAGCCTGGGTTTTGTATTTGAAACGGAGCAAGCGCCCATTTTCACGAACCTGGAGATGATAACCCGTCGGTTGCAGTTTTTCACCTTTCAAAAAGCCGTAATTGGAGGCGAGGTAGGGGGTTTCGGCCAAAAATTCAAATGACAGGTACTCTTCGCGCCCGCCCAGTCGGTTGAGCAAACTGAGCATTAGCGGCCCCAGCAAAACGGTAAATACCAGAATCGTCATCAGTTCCGGTACGTGGTTGGCCAGGGGCGTCAGTCGGCGCCGAAGGGCGTAAAGCAGGCCACCCGCCAGTACAGCGCCGGCAATCAGGCCGGTCACGACCAGTTGGCCGGCGTCGATGGTGTTGGAAAATACCGGAAATTCGCGGACGTACAAAGCAATCAGGCCGAAAAAGACCAGCACGCCGGCGACAGCCGTAGCGTAAAAAAGAGGACCGGGTTTGTTTTCCATAAAAACTGAATTTTGCAGCGCAACCGAATTGCGTTTTTGCGGGTTTACCGCTGCGAATGTCTGATCCTTCATGCTAAAAATTGCATTTTCCCCCACCTACAAATACGAATTGCCCGAAGGACACCGCTTCCCGATGGCGAAATACGAACTGGTGCCCGACCAGTTGCTGTACGAAGGAACGGTGCGGGAGGAGAATTTTTTTCACCCGGGCCTGCTCGATGAACCCACCGCCTTGCTCACCCACACGTCCGAGTACTGGCGCAAACTGAACGACGTCAGCTTGTCGGAAAAAGAAATCAGGGCCATCGGTTTTCCGGTCAATGAAAAATTTATGCTGCGCGGCCGGCACATCGCCCAGGGCACCATCGAATGCGCCCTGCACGCCCGCCAGCACGGCGTCGCGCTGAACGTGGCCGGCGGCACCCACCATGCTTTTGCCGATCGCGGCGAGGGGTTCTGCTGTTTCAACGACCAGGCGGTAGCGGCCAATTATCTGCTCCGGAACGACCTGGCCCGGCGCATTCTCATCGTCGACCTCGACGTGCACCAGGGCAACGGTACGGCGGCTATTTTTCACGACGAACCGCGGGTATTTACCTTTTCGATGCACGGCGAGCGCAATTATCCCCTGCGAAAAGAGCAATCCGACCTCGATATCGGCCTGCCCGACGGGCTCGACGACGGCCCCTACCTGCGCCTGCTGCGCGAAACCCTGCCCCGTCTTATCGACGAGTTTCAGCCCGATTTTGTTTTTTACCAAAGCGGCGTCGATATACTCGATACCGACAAACTGGGCCGTCTCTCGGTGAGCCGCGCCGGATGCCGCGAACGCGACCGGATCGTATTCGAACTTTGCCGCCGCAACCGCCTGCCGATAGCGGTGAGTATGGGAGGCGGCTATTCGCCCCGCCTGGCCGATATCGTGGAGGCGCACGCCAACACGTTTCGCACAGCCCAGGAAGTGTTTTTTTGAGAAAACAGTCCGACCGGTCCAGTTTTTTTTATTTCAGGTTTATTTTTGTCAAACAGGAACTTTACCTTTGCAGCCCGAAATTTTATCGACCATTTTTATCACTAAAAGGAGTAATTTCATGTTGATCGTTGAAGTAAAAGACGGCGAAGCCATTGACAAGGTGCTGAAAAAGTACAAGCGCAAATTCGAGCGCGCCGGCATTCTTAAAGAACTGCGTCGCCGCAAGAACTTCACCAAGCCTTCGGTGACCCGCCGCACGGAGGTACTCAAAGCGGTTTACAAAGAAGAAATGTACGGCAACAAGAACGATTAATTCGTTCGTACGCAGCCTTTGGCTGCCAAGGCCCCTGCATTTTAAAGATACCAGGCAGCTGTCGTATTCGGCAGCTGCCTTTTTGCGTTACGGGCATTACGGCCGCCTCTCTCCTAAGTCTGAGTACCCCGGGAACTTGTGGGCGAAAAAGTTTCACGCAAAGCCGCAAAGTCGCCTAGGGACAAATTCTTCGCGCGCTTGGCGGCTTTTCATGAAATAATAATGCTACGATTTCAGGCCCTCCTCTTTCGATCCGGCAGATTCGGCGTCCGCACTCGGTTCCTCCGCCGCTTCTCCTTTATTTTTCCGGAACAGATTTTTCGCCACGACGACAAGGGTCGGGATGGCCTGTATCAGGATGGGCAACAGGATACGCAACAGCCGGGCTCTTTTGGAATTACGCGTCAGCGTATTGACCGCAAAATCGGTTGCCAGTCGTATGCTGGCAGGATTCTGAATAATCGTGTTCAGCAAACCCGAGTCTACAGGTTTTGAAAACGAACGCATGGTGTACTTCAACAGGCGAGCCGGCGTCAGATCTTCTTTCAAGGCGCCCAGGGTCTGGCGAAGTTCCTGGCGCTGCTGCTGCATTTTATCGGCCAGCCGCTGTTTGCGCTGCAGCAACTCCGTCAGGTTGTCGACATCAACTTTCTTTCGGAAGATCTTCATCGCTCAACATATTTTGAATGATTTTTTCGCGAAATAAGGGCCGGATGACATAAAATGCCAGGGCCCCGATCGGTATGAGAATCAGCGACGACAAGGCAAAACCGCCGGCTTTGTTTCCGATCAGGTCGCCCAGCCACAAAGCCAGCGCTACGCACAACAACATCAGGACCATGAGCGCGAAGGCCAGGGCCACAATCATACCGGCCAGATTGGAGAGCAGGGCCGACATCTTCTCAGCGAAGGTAAGCGTGGCATATTCCCATCGGGTTTCAAGGTGATCGAGTAGTTGGTCGGTCAGTTGTTCGAGTCGGGCGCTGGGGCCCTGCATGTCGTCGGGGTCGGCGTCGGGTTTCATGGTTAAAATGTTGTTTAGAGACCTGAAAAATCAAGGCAGCCGGAAGCCTTGTCTTGCACAAAGATAATCAGGCAAGCGGCGCATGTCGCGGATTTTCCCGATTTTGGGGCAGGAAAGCGCAACATGTTTTACGAAGACAGTTTTTACCAATACCTCGCTCTCGAACGCAGATTCTCCCCCCATACCCTGGCGGCATACCGGCGCGACCTGTCGCAATTCATCGCTTTTCTCGACAGCCAGCAAGTGGATTCCGTCGCGGTGGTCCGGCACGGCCATATTCGCGCCTGGATCGTGCAACAAATGCAAGCCGGTCAAAGTCCGCGCAGCATCAACCGCCGCTTGTCGTGCCTCAAAAGCTATTTCCGGCTCCTGCGCAAACGGCGCCTGATCGAGCACGACCCGCTCAAAAAAGTCGTGGCGCCCCGCACCGGTAAACGCCTGCCGGTTTTTGTGCCCGAACAGCAGGTGAACCATCTGTTTACCCGGGTTGATTTCCCTGCCGATTATGCCGGTCAGCGCGACCGCCTTATTCTCGAAATGCTCTATGCCACCGGCCTGCGCAGAAGCGAGTTGTCGTTGCTCAAAATCAACGACATCGACCTCGGCCGTTTCGTGCTGCGGGTGCAGGGCAAAGGCGGAAAAGAACGGATCGTACCCTTTGCTCATTACCTGGCGCGCCTGATCGAACAGTATTTGTCGCTTCGTGAAAAAAGTTTCCCCGGCGCTGCGGAGCCCTGGCTGCTGCTCAACCGCAAAGGCGCCCGCATGAGCCCGGAAAGCATCTACTCCGCGGTGCACAAATACCTGTCGATGGTGACGACGACCGAACAACGCAGCCCGCACGTGTTGCGCCATTCCTTTGCCACCCACCTGTCGGACCACGGCGCCGACATCAACGCCATCAAGGAATTACTGGGCCACGCCAACCTCGCCGCTACCCAGATCTACACCCACAACAGCATCGAAAAACTCAAAAAGGTGTACGACCAGGCGCATCCGAAAAGCAAGGAAGACGAGCCCTGAACACGGGCCGTAACAATCCGCTAACGAGCCGTGATAAAATGGCGTTAAACTGCCGTCCGGGGCGCCGCCAATCGCAGATTTCCCGCGTAATTGCAGCAAAAATCAGTTCAAACCATGCGTGCCACCTACCTTTTGCTTCTGGGCGCCATCGGCCTGCTCGGCGCCTGCAGCCCCACCCTCACCCCCTTTTCCCGCGAGCTCTACGAGACGCAAAACTGGACCGACAACGACCTGAAACGCGTACAGTTCTACCTCTCCGACGACCTCACGATCTACCGCAACATCGATGAAGACAGCCGGGTCAATATCTCCAGCGGCGAGATTAAAATCCGCAACGGCCGCAAAGTGCAACAAATCCACTTCCGCCGCGGCACCCCGGGCGTATTCCTGTTTCGGCCCAAAGACGATCACTTCGCCATCAGCTTCGAAAACAAAGACGACACCCATTACCTCATGTTCGGCCCCAATCCGAAAATCAGCGGCGAATACCAGTTGCTGGCCTCGGAATGGAACCGCCGTTCGGGTACTGTAACCTATGCCGGCGAAAAATTCCAGACCGACTCCGATGTGATTCCGCGACTGCTCGTCAACCTCAAACGCGAAGGCAGCTACAAACAAGTGAGCCGTACCGCCTCCGGCCGGAAAGTGAAGGGATGATGATGCGAGGATGCGAGGATTTGAGTGCAGAGATTTGAATATTTAAAACAAAATATGTCAACTCGGTGAGCGTCAGACGCTTGCGATGCACTACTTTTGCGTTTTACCATACCCGGGTTGTCCTTATGCTGAAACGCCTCCGTATTCGCAATTACGCGCTCATCGACGCACTGGAAATCGACTTTTCCGAACGTCTCACCATCATTACCGGTGAAACGGGCGCCGGAAAATCCATTCTGCTCGGCGCGCTCGGCCTGGTCATGGGCGAGCGCGCCGACAGCAAGACCTTCTACAACGACCAGGAAAAATGCGTGGTGGAAGCCGAGTTCGATGTGGCGAAATACGACCTGCGCGAGTTTTTTGAAGAACACGAACTGGATTACGACCACGAAGTCGTCGTGCGCCGCGAAGTAGTGCCCAACGGTAAAAGCCGCGCTTTCGTCAACGATACCCCCGTCAATAACCAGGTTTTGCAACGCCTCACCGAAGCCCTGATCGATCTGCACCAGCAATTCGACGTGCTCGATATCCACAACGTCAATTTCCAGCTCCGGATGATCGACGCCCTGGCCGACAACCAGGCATTGCTCAAGGAATACCAGACCGGCTATCGGCGCTATTCCTCCGACCGCCGCCGACTGGCCGACTTGCGGGAAGCCAGTCAGTCGGGCGCCAAGGAACTGGACTTCGTTCGTTTTCAACTCGAAGAACTGCAAAAAGCCGGCCTCGCCGATGGCGAACAGGATACCCTGGAAACCGAACTGGCCCGCCTCAGCAGCGCCGAAGACATCAAAAGAACCTACGGCGCCGCATTCAACTACCTCTCCGAAAACGAGCAAAGTATTCTGGGTCAACTTATTGAAATACAACGCTCCATGTCGGCTACCCGCAAGGTATCGGCCGATCTGTCGGGCCTGAGCGAACGCCTCGAATCGGTCATAGCCGAACTGCAGGACCTGGCCAAAGAATGCGACCGCATCACCGAAGCCACCGAACACGACCCGCAACGTATCCTGGAAGTACAGGAACGCCTCAATACCATTTACAAACTCCAGAAAAAACACGGGCTGGGCTCCGTGGCCGAATTGCTCCGTCTGCAGTACGACCTCGAACAGCAACTCGGCGGCTTCACCGATCTGGGCGAAGCCATCGCCGAACTGGAACGCCAGCTGGCCGCTCAGGAAAACCATTTGCGCGGCATTGCCGACAGTCTGCACGAGCGCCGGCTGTCGGTTGTGAACGGATTTGAGGAAAAAGTACAAGCCATGCTCGCCCAGTTGTCGATGCCCCACGCCCGCCTGAAAGTATCCGTGGAACCTGTCGAACAATTAGGCCCAACCGGCTCCGACGACGTGCAGTTTCTCTTCGCCAGCAACGTGGGCAGCCGCTTCCTGCCGATCAAGGACGTGGCTTCGGGCGGCGAATTGTCGCGCCTCACCCTTTGCACCAAAAGCCTCGTGGCCGACGCCATCCCCCTGCCCACCCTCATCTTCGACGAGATTGATTCGGGCGTCAGCGGCGACGTTTCCCTCAAAATGGGCCTCATCCTGCGCGAACTGAGCGAACGCCACCAGGTCGTCAGCATTACCCACACGCCGCAGATCGCCGCCCGCGCCGACCGCCATTATTTCGTGTTTAAAAAGGTGGAAACCGACCGCACCGTCACCAATGTCCGTCTGCTGAACGATGACGAACGCATACGCTCAATCGCCGTTATGCTCAGCGGAAACCCGCCCAGCGATGCCGCCCTGACTACTGCGCGGGAACTGGTTGCGGGGTAATTTTGTATATTTGTCAAATAATAACCAGCCATGGGTACCGCTGAAAAAAAACGCCGCGCCAGAAAAGTGCCCGATTATCTCGTGAAAGAGACAATCGAGGGCCAACCGGTGTATTACAAAGGTTACCGCGAAGTGCTCAATGGAAAAAAAACCAGGGAAGACATTATGGCCGACGGTCTACTGCAATGGATTCTGAAATCCTGGCTTACCCGGCTACTTATCAAAGGTTTGGAGGAAAAACGATACTGGATCGGAACCGGGGAAATCGGGAGCCATATTTCACACAAGACCAATACATCGCACGATCTGGCTGTTTTTGAAAAAAGCGATCTTACTCCGGATCAAATCGGGAATCGCTATGCCAGCGTACCTGCGCGCCTTGTGGTGGAAGTTGATACCGAGGTCGAGTTTGCCGATTATCCTGGCATCGATGTTTACGTACAATTAAAAACCCAAAAAACGCTCGATTTTGGCACGCAAAGGGTGATCTGGATTTTTACCTCCACCCGCAAAATTCTGATCGCCGAGCGTCATCAGGACTGGATTATTTGCGACTGGGACAAGCCCGTGGAACTACTGGATGGCGTTGTTTTTTGTGTTGCTGATTTTCTGGAATCGGAAGGTATCCAGCTGGATGATCCGGAGTAAACAACAATTGCAATGGAACGCAAAGACGGACAAGCCACTTTTTACCCCTCCTCCCCCGACGCCTGGCGCCAATGGCTGCTCGACAACCACGCTGCCGAAAAAAACATCTGGCTGATTCTGTACCGCAAAGGCAGCGGAGTACCCAGCCTGAGCTACGATGAAGCGGTGGATGTCGCCCTCTGTTTCGGCTGGATTGACAGCAAACCCAACAAACGCGACGAGCAGAGTTTTTACCAGTTTTTCTCACGGCGCAACCCGAAAAGCAAATGGAGCCGCGTCAACAAAGAAAAAATCGAGCGCCTCTCCGCCGCAGGATTGATGCACCCGACCGGCATCGCCGCCGTTGAACTGGCCAGAGAAAACGGCACGTGGACAGCACTCGATGAAGTCGAAAACCTCACGATCCCCGCCGATCTGGACGCCGCCCTCGATGCCAACCCGCAAGCGAAAAGTTTTTTCGAAGCCTTTCCCCGTTCGGTCAAACGCGGCATACTGGAATGGATCAGCAATGCCAAACAAGCGGAGACGCGCCGCAAACGCATAGAAGAAACCGTCACGCTCGCCGCTCAAAACATCCGGGCCAATCAATACGTCAAAAAGACCTGACTCCTCCCGTCCGCTATTTCCCCATTTCCCCTAAAAGACGCTCCGCCAATTCCTCCCAGGCCGATTTGATGCCGGGCTTTTTGGGCCAATAACTGTCCGTTTCTTCAACAGTCCCGATCAGAAGATCAAGGAATGTCCGGTAATGCGCCGTATTCAGCCCCTGGTGCCCTTTCATTCTGGACAAATGCCGGGCAATGGGATGCCGGTTGCCTGCCTCGACCAGCAGCGTGACCACGCCCCGAAACATTTTTTGCTGTTGTTCGATGTCGCTGAATTGAATGAACTCGGCCGGAAAATGATTGTCGTGTCGTACTTTTTGGTAAAAATTACCCACAAAATCGGTGTTCGAGCGGAGGCAACGCTGAAAACTCTCCATCACCGTGCGCTGAACGGACGTCCAGCCGGGGTCGATCCGGGCGATGGCCTCCAGGGCTTCTTCAAACGTCGGATAACGCCGGGCCGGATCGTATTCCAGCAATCGTTGCAATACCGGCTGAATCGCTTTCGGCACATTTGCCGTATTCAACACGGCGAACTGATCGTGGCGAAAAGTATCCCGGGGGGCATAAAAACGCTCCCGGTTTTTAAAAATCCGGACAAGGGAAACCTCCTCGAACCTTCGGCGCCCCCCGGTTTGCTCCGGTGCCGGAATGCCGGCAAACAATGGCTGTCCGGCCAATAATTCATATATCAGCAAGCCAAGCGAGTATTGATCCGCCTGGCCGGCCGCTTCGATATCAGGCTCGGCGCGTTCGTTTTCGAGGCGTTCGGGCGCCAGGTAAAGCGCGTCTTCCTTCACTTTCTCCTTGGCCCGCGTAGCATCGGAAGCTTTGATGACTTCAAAAGGCGAGATGACCGGCTGGTTTTCCGTATCCAGCAAAATTTTGGAAGGCCGAACCTGCGCCAGAAAAATCTTCTTGTCGCGCAGGTACCGCAGCGCATCGCCAAGGCGCAGCACCATGTCGCGCACCTCAAAAAAAGGCCGCCGCCCGTAGCGGTCGAGGTACACGTCGAGGCTTTCACTGGGCACGTATTCGGTCGTAACGAAATAGGGAAATTCTTTAAAATAAATTTCGTGCACACTCATGATGTTGCGGTGTTTCAGGCGGCACACCTGGCTCACCTCTTCTTCGAGGCCCTTCAAATGAGCCGTTTTCAATACCCGCAGCACTTCGTAGCGACCCGAATACAAGTCTCTGATTTTAAATACAATACACGAATTTCCTTTCCCCAGCGGTCGTGGATAAATCTCGTACTTCCCGTCGAGCCGGGTCGACAAATACACCAGCAGTTCTTCGTGGTGATCGGAGTCGATATCGTTGAGCGGGTTGGAGGTATAAAAGTGAAAATACGGCTGAATGGCTTTGGTCATCCCTTGTACCAGGCCCAGTACGGCCTGACCGATGCGGTTTTTATGGCGCTGAAATTCTTCGTACTCAATATCGCCGCGCTCGAATGCCTCGCGATAGGCATTGAGTTGACTGTTGAAACTGACCCAAAGCTCGGCCTGCTCGCGCGCAGCGCGGTTGACCTCGCCGATACGCGCCAGCGCCTCTTCCAGTTGCCCGTGGATCAGCAGTCCTTCGATGGTTTTGTCTTCTGATTTGACCGGTGCGGCCGGAAGGTCTTTTTTAGTCATTACTGTTGGGTTTTAGGTACGGGTATCAATGTTTCGCCCCTTCGAAGCAAGGTGTTTTCCGCAGAAAAGACGTTTAAACATACCACATTTTGCCCAAACAACACCTTATGGCCGCTGCGGCGGAATTGCGAAAGGGTACGCAATGGCTCGGCGCTTCGAGTGGCCGTTTGCTGGTTGATGGTGGGAATCGGGCAGCGGGCGCAGGGTTTGGCGCAGGCAAATTGTAGTTCGCCGACCGAAAATTGCGCCCATTCATCCTCTGCAAAGGCTGTGCCGCCTGTGAACACGAAGTTGGGGCGAAACCGGTCCATCGGCACCGGCGCTGCAAGGCGCGCATTGAGCGCATCCAGCGATGCCTGGCCGATGAGCAGGTATGGAAATCCGTCGGCAAAACTGACGTATTGCCCTTTGGGCGCATATCGGCCATCGGTAGCCCGCCGGGTGGTATCGGGCATGTATTGCAGGAAAAGATTGGCCCCCAGAACGTCGGAGAACCAGCCGTTTATATCCGACTCGTATTGCCTCGACGCACAGCGTTGGCTCCACACCTGCACTTGTTTTTTGGTCATTCCGGCAGTATCGGGCTCCAGCGGAATAAGGATGTGCTGTTGCGGGTTGTTTTTTCGGAAAACCTTTAAAAAGGGCGGCTCGATGGCAGTGCCGAGCAACGCCATTTCCGGGAACTCCCGTTGGGTTACGAATATTCCATCGGCATCGGTCAGCATCCAGCGCCGGTCGTATTGCAAACCCCGGAGCTGCACCCTGGCTTCGGGCATCGGAATACCGCCGAGTGATTTGATGGGGTAAATGAAGATTTCTGATAATTGGAACATCCCGGATTTTGCGAATCGTTTATGATTTTTGCACAAACATCGGCAACTGTCGCCAAGGTTCAATTCTTGTCATGAAAACTGCAATCGTCATAGGCGCTTCCGGGTTGGTCGGCAGCCACCTGACCCAACTATTGCTTAGCGACCCGCGATACATACTGGTACAACTACTGGTGCGTGAAAAATTACCGTTGAAACACCCCAAACTGGTGCAGGAAAAGCATGATTTTATCATCTCGGAATACTACAAAGTGCAAGGCGCCGATATTTTCTGGGCCATGGGCACCACCTGGCGGAAGGCCCCCGACCACCAGATACGTTATGAAATCGAGTACACCAGTCCGGTTGAAACCGCCCGTGCGGCGAAAATCGCGGAGACGCCGCAGTTTATTTTCGTTTCGGCACTCAATGCCCGGCCCAGTTCGCTTTGTATGTTCCTCGCTCTGAAAGGCAAAGTGGAGCGCGAGGTAGCAAAATGCAATTTGGAGAGTTTTATAGCCGTGCGACCCTTTCTGGTCAAAGGACGGCAAAAGGACAAACGGATAGAAGAGGAACTTGCCCTCTTTGTCATGCGGTTGTTGGGTCGCTGGCTGAAAGGCCGCTGGGCCAGATACCAACCCATCGAAGCCGAACAACTGGCCATCGCCATGATCGAACTGGCCAACCAGGGCCGGACCGGCTACACCATTGCAGAAACCGAGGAACTGCTTTCGCTCCGGCGGCGGGTTTGAAGTTTTAGTTTACGGGGTTTACGTAAGGAGCCGTGCTAAAAAACTCGCGGCGCGATCTTTAAATTTTCACGAACCCCTGAAAAAAAGCCCCTTCCTGGTGAAATCAGCGCATTTTTGCCGTCCGATTGCAGTACCCGGCATTTTTGGCAAGGGTTTGGCTATACCAACCGGTAATCCGTTCATCACCGTCCTTCCGACTTTTCACCCCCTTACGGATTAGCCATGCGCAACACGCTTTGCATTCTGATTTTATTACACCTCACGACTGGCCTGCGGGCACAGCAGGACCCTACGTATACACAATTTATCTTCAGTAGCCTGGCCTTCAATCCGGCGCTGGCCGGCCACAATGAGCACCTCACGCTCAACCTCCTGCACCGGCGGCAATGGCTGGGCATCGACGATGCGCCCGTTACCCAGGCGCTTACCGCCCACAGCCCCCTGCGCAACAAGCGGGTCGGACTGGGCCTCAGCCTGGTCAACGACAAAGCGGGGGTTTCGGGCCTGACCGAACTCAATTTCGCCTATGCCTACCGGTTTCCGCTCAACGATGCGCTCCAACTCTCGGCAGGTCTCCAGGCCGGCGTGTCCAACTGGCGGGGCGAATGGACCAGCCTTACCCTGGAACAAGCCGGAGACGTGGTTTTTCAGGAAAACGTCAATCTCTGGCAACCCAATTTCGGGGTGGGCGCCCACTTGAGCCACGAGCGGTTTTACGTCGGTCTAAGCTGTCCGCGCCTGCTGGAAAGCAAACTTCGCCCCGGCAACGAGACCGGCCGCCGGTACCGGCACTACTACCTGGCCGCCGGCGCGGCTATCCCGCTTCGCGGCGACAACCTGGTTTTCCGGCCGGCCTTGTTACTGAAAAGCACGGGACTGTTCAGCCAATACCGACAAGGCGGGCAAAACGTATCCATTGGCGCGCCAACCGCCATCGATCTCAACGCTTCGCTGTTTATTATTCAGACCTTTGCCGTGGGCGCCGCCTATCGGACTGCCCTGGAGGGTCGAAAAACATCACATGACTCCGCCGACCTTTGGGCCGCCTGGCATTTGCGCAACGGGCTTCGCTTCGGCATGGCATACGACCTGACACTGAGCAAATTACGCCTCGCCAGCAATGGCTCCCTGGAATTTATGATTGGTTACGAGTTTGATATTAAAGTGAGTAAAGCCGCATCACCGAGGTTTTTCTAATCCGCTATGATCAACATAAAAAACATTCTACCCCTTCTATTGCTCCTCACTTGTCTGGCCGCCCCGGCCTCGGCGCAATCGCTGCAGCGCGCCCGCACGGCGATGGACGAGCTCGACTTTATGACCGCCATTCAGGAGTACCAGTTGTTGCTGCAACGCGAAGACAATCCGGAGGCCAAAATCAACCTGGCAGAATGTTACCGGAAGATCAACGATACCGACAACGCCGAATACTGGTATGCACAGGTCGTCGTATTGCCACAGGCCAAAAGCATCCACTACCTCTACTACGGCATGATGCTGCAGGCCAATGGCAAATGCCCGGAGGCCAAGCCCTGGTACAAAAAATTTGTGGACGAACGCCCCGACGACGCGCGCGCTGCCAACCTTTTGCGCGCCTGCGAACTCGAAGGTGAATTGATGCGCAAAAACGCGGGTATTTACACGATTGCCCAACTTCCCGTCAATAGCAGCGCCGACGACTATGGCCCCGCCATTTGGGGCAACCAACTCGTTTTTGCCAGCGACCGCGACCAGGGTACCTACCTGCGTCGAACCAGTATGTGGACGGGCAACCCGTTCTCCGAATTGTATGCCATACGTTTCGACTCCAGTGGGAGCCAGGGCGACCCGGGGCAGTTTGTCTATCAATCTGCCGAAAAATTTTCCTCGGGCCTGAACGGAAAATTCAACGAAGCGGCCGCGACGTTCTCCGCCGATGGCGAAACGGTGTATTTCACCCGAAACAATTACCTCGAAGGGCGTATCGGCAAAAGCGAAGACGGGCTGATGAAACTGAAAATATTTTCCGGCCACGCCGCGCCCAACGGCGGCTGGACCAACCTCCAGGCCCTGCCTTTCTGCTCCGACGAATTCACCTGCGCCCATCCCAGCTTGTCGAAAGACGGCAAACGCCTGTTTTTTACCAGCAATATGCCCGGTGGGTACGGCGGCATGGACCTCTACGTCAGCGCCTTCGAAGGCGGACGTTGGGGGCCACCGCTGAACCTGGGCCCGGTGGTGAATACCGAAGGCAATGAAATTTTCCCCTTTATTGATCCGAACAACCGCCTCTATTTCGCCTCCAACGGGCATATCGGCCTCGGCGGGCTCGATATTTTTTACACAACGGAAAAAAACGACGCCGCCTGGAACCTGCCCGCCAACCTGGGTTATCCGGTCAATTCCACCCGCGACGACTTTGGCATCTGTTTCGGCCCCGATCTGAGCTGGGGGTTTTTCAGTTCCGACCGCGACGGCGGCACGGGCCGCGACGACCTTTACGGTTTCAAAAAAAGTGCCGTGGCCGTCGAAATACAGGTTGCCGACGCGCTTACCGGCCAGGCTTTACCCGGCGCATTGCTGACCGACAGCCGGAGCGGCCACACCTACACTGCCGGCGCCGACGGCCGGCTAGCCTTCGATCTCAAAACGGGCGAATGTGTCGAATTCAGCGCAGCCAAAACTGGATACGACGCAGGCAAAGGTGAAATCTGCACCCATCAGGCTACACCGGGGTCAACGCTTGTCCTACAAATTTCGCTCGAAAAACAAGCCAAATACACTATTTCCGGCATCGTTTTCGACATGCTCGACGGGCTTCCCGCACAAGGCGCACAGGTATACCTGAGCAACGTATGCGGCCGCCCCTCTCCGCCACCTTTTATCACCGGCGCTGATGGCCGCTACCGTTTCCGCGTCGATAAAGACTGTTGTTACACCGTCAAAGCCACGCAGAACGGCTATATCGCCGGGGTCAGCACCGAACTTTGCACCCAGGGCCTCGTTGCCGGTTCCAACATCAAAACCAACCTCAACCTGCTGCCCTACGGCCCCGACGTACTGGCCGGCACGCCCGATCCCTCGGTCCGGCCGGTATACGATCCGCTTTCCGGGCTATACGAAAACCCCGACGGCACCCCGGCCGACGCCGAGTTGGCCGAGGGGCTCACCCTGCGCGAAGGTATTTTGTACGACAACGGCGTGCCTACCCTGCCCAGTGCCGCCGACTGGCAATCGGCCCCCACCGGCGAGGGCTTTTTGTTAAATGTCTACTACGATTTCGATCAGGCCAATATGCGGGAAGAATCGATGCCCGAACTCCAGAAGTTGCTGCGCATGTTGAGCGACAACCCGGAATTCAAGGTAGAAGTCGCCGCGCATACCGATACCCAGGGCTCGGACGAATACAACCTGTTGCTCTCCCAGCGCCGCGCCGAAGCCGTGGTCACCTGGCTCATGCGGCAGGGCATCCAGCGCGACCGGTTGCTGGCGCGCGGCTACGGCGAAACCCGCCCCGTGCGCCCCTGCTCCGATGCCGTTCCTTGCTCGGAAGTGGACCATCAGATGAACCGGCGGACAGAGTTTCATATTCTGGAAGTACAACCAGTACGGGAAATAACGGCGCCCAAGGCCAAAAAAGAAGGAAAAGACGCGCCGTTTTAAAACATGACGAGATTCAAATCGCCGCTTTTACCCGCTCCATCTCTTCTTTCGACGAGTACTGCCCGTCGACAAATGCCTTTTTGATCTCCATTATCGAGTGCAACGACCGTCTGTCGGGCGACACATAGTGCGGGTCGGCGCCTTTCTCAAGCAACATCAGGCAAAGGTCGTAACGCCCCCGATGGGCCGCCCACATGAGAGCGGAAGTGCCTTTGAAATCACCGTCGCGCGGTTTTATGGCGTTTGGGTCGGCGCCATAATCGAGTAGCAGCCGAATACAATCGCGGGCGCCATAGGCCGATTCCATAGCTTCAAATAGAATGGGGACCTGATGGGGCTTGCCTGAGCCATAATCGTAGCCCCGGGCATTGGGATCAGCGCCGAGGTCAAGTAAAAATTTCAACATCTCCGGGTTGCCCGAACTGGCGGCGCCGACGTGAAGCGGCGCATGATCGGGATAAGGGCTCGTGGTGGCAATCCCGGCGTCGAGCAACATCCGGATGCACTCGTACCGGGCTGGATTGGCCGGCGTAGTGAATCGCATTGCCCAATCGACGGCATTCTGGTACAGCGGATAGCCGTATTCGGGGTCTTTCAGCCGTCCGGCGAGCGATTCGATCAAGCGGCGTAGCTTGTCGGTATCGGTTTTAAATATCGCCCAGGCAAGTCGGTTCTGATCGGGGTCTTCGTACAAACGCTGAGGTTTGATGATCGATTTCAGCCGGCTATACAGTTTACTTACTACAGGAATCAACCTAAACCCCAGCAGCGGCACGACAATCAGACCGAATGCAATGTATTTGGGCAAATCATACGGCAGCAGGTTGAGGATGAGCAGAACAACCAGCGCTATGATCGCCAGATAATAAATGGCCTGCCCGATCCCCCGTCCGGCGGCATCGCCCCCGTTTCGGCGCGGTTGAATCGTTTCGGCGCCGACAAGGAAGGCCAGGATGGCGACGACAAGCCAGTTAAAGAAGAGGATGAATTTGAGCATAATCTGTATACCTTAATTATAAAGGTACATGCTCCGGTTCCGGTCCAGTTCCCTGAAATACGGGTCTCTCAAATCCTTGATAAAGTAAATCGCTTCGCCGGTGCTTTTCATCTCCGGTCCGAGGCGCTTGTCGACGCCAGGGAATTTTTCAAAAGAAAAGACGGGGATTTTGATCGCGTAGCCGGTCGGTTTGGGCACGATGTCGAAATCACGCAGTTTGTGGGTACCGAGCATCACCTTGGTAGCGATGTTGAGGTACGGCACCTGATAGGCTTTGGCGATAAAAGGCGTGGTGCGCGAAGCGCGCGGATTGGCCTCGATCACGTACACCTGATCGTCTTTTACGGCAAACTGGATATTGATCAGTCCGCGGATATTGAGCGCCCGCGCGATGCGTTCGGCGTATTCGGCCATCTGCTGGATCACGATGGGGCCCAGCGAATAAGGCGGCAATACGGCCGAAGAGTCGCCCGAGTGGATACCGGCCGGCTCGATGTGCTCCATCACGCCCATGATGTGGAAATCGTCGCCGTCGAAAATGGCGTCGATCTCGGCTTCCTTGGCGCGTTCGAGGAACTGGTCGATCAGCACCTTGTTGTCGGGCATGTGTTTGAAGATCGAGAGGACGTGGCGTTCCAGTTCGTGGTCGTTGATGACGATGCGCATACGCTGACCGCCGAGCACGTAAGAGGGGCGCACCAGCAGCGGGTAGGGAATTTTTTTGGCCACGTCGAGCGCCTCGTCGACGTCGCGGGCCACGCCGTATTTCGGGTACGGGATGTCGAGGTCGCGCAGCAGGTCGGAGAAGCGGCCGCGGTCTTCGGCGACGTCCATATCGTTGAACGAGGTACCGATGATGTTCCAGCCGTTTTTGTGGAGGTCTTCGGCCAGTTTGAGGGCCGTTTGGCCGCCCAGCTGGACAATGACGCCGTCGGGTTGTTCGTGTTCGAGGATTTCTTCGAGGTGTTCCCAGAAGACCGGCTCGAAATACAGTTTGTCGGCCAGGTCGTAGTCGGTCGATACCGTTTCGGGGTTGCAATTGACCATAATGGCCTCGTAACCGACTTCGCGGATGGCCAGAATGCCGTGTACGCAGCAGTAATCGAACTCGATGCCCTGGCCGATGCGGTTGGGGCCGGAGCCGAGCACGATAATTTTCTTTTTGTCGGTGCGCTGGCTTTCGTTTTTATCGTCGAAAGTGGAGTAGAAATAGTTGGTTTTGGATTCGAACTCGGCGGCGCAGGTATCCACCATTTTATACACCCGCCGGATGCCCAGTTTTTTGCGCTGCTGGGTCACTTCTTTTTCGGTAATCCGGAGCATCCAGGCGATCTGGGCGTCGGAATAGCCGTTCTTTTTGAGTTCGACAAAGAAATCGCGCGGGATATCCTCGGCCACGTTGTAGCGCAGGAGCTGGTCTTCCATTTTGACCAGTCTTTTGATTTCCTGAACAAACCAGTTGTCGATGCCGGTCATTTTTTGCACCGTTTTACTGGGAATACCGAGGCGCAGGGCGTCTTTGACGCGGTAGATGCGATCGTCGGAGACTTTTTCGAGGCGTTCGAGGATGTCTTCGGTGCGCATCCATTCTTTTTTGTCGGCGCCGAGGCCCATGCGGCTATTTTCCTGGCTCTGACAAGCTTTTTGCAAAGCCTCGTTGAAGGTACGCCCGATGGCCATGACCTCGCCCACCGATTTCATCTGGAGGCCCAGGCGGTGGTCGGCGCCGGGGAATTTTTCAAAATTCCAGCGCGGCATTTTGACGATCACGTAGTCGAGCGTAGGTTCGAAGTAGGCCGAGGTGGTTTTGGTGATCTGGTTTTTGAGTTCGTCGAGGGTATAGCCGATGGCCAGTTTGGCGGCGATTTTGGCGATCGGGTAGCCGGTCGCCTTGCTGGCCAGGGCGGAAGAGCGCGATACGCGCGGGTTGACCTCGATAGCGATGAGTTGCTCGGTTTCGGGGTCCTGGGCAAACTGGACGTTGCAGCCGCCCGCGAAATTGCCCAGGGCGCGCATGATTTTGATCGCCTGGTTGCGCATATCCTGAAACGACGTATCGGAAAGGGTCATCGCCGGCGCCACCGTGATAGAATCGCCGGTGTGGATACCCATGGGGTCGAGGTTTTCGACGGTGCAGATGATGCACACGTTGTCGATGGCGTCGCGCAGGAGTTCGAGTTCAAATTCTTTCCAGCCCAACACGGCTTTTTCCACCAGCACCTCGTGGGTTGGGGAGGCGTTGAGGCCGCGTTTGAGGGCTTCGTCGAATTCTTCTTCTTTCATGACAAAACCGCCGCCCGTACCGCCGAGGGTGTACGAGGGGCGTATAACCAGCGGGAAACCGATCTTTTGCGCGGCTTCCTTGCCTTCGAGGTACGAGTTGGCGATATAGGACGGCGCCACGGAAAGCCCCAGGTCGACCACCAGTTTTTTGAAAGCCTCGCGGTTCTCCGTTGTTTCGATGGCAGCGGTGTCCACCCCGACCATTCGCACGCCGTATTGTTCCCAGATGCCCTGTTTTTCACATTCGATGGCCAGATTGAGCGCCGTTTGGCCGCCCATGGTGGGCAATACCGCGTCGATATTGGGCAAATCGGGGTTGTCCTGGTGCTCGCGGAGAATCAGTTCGATACTTTCCGGCGTCAAGGGGCGCAGATAAATAAAATCGGCGGTGACCGGGTCGGTCATGATCGTTGCCGGGTTGGAGTTGATGAGGGCAACCTTGATACCCTCCTCGCGCAGGGAGCGGCTGGCCTGGCTGCCGGAATAGTCAAATTCGCAGGCCTGGCCGATGATAATGGGGCCGGAGCCGATGAGCAGAATGGTATTGATCGAGCGATCGCGTGGCATGAGTGCGTAGAGTTTTCAACCTTAAAAAAATGCCGGAAACCGGGCAAAAGACCCGGTTTCCGGCATTTTCGAAAAAGAACACGTTCGTTTCATTTCGGGATGCAAAGGTAGAACGCCCCCCTGTATTTTTATAAAATCTTTACACCGCACCTTTATCTTTTTATCTGGCATTTATACCGGTCCGCGCACCTTTGCCCTATAAACCAATGCGTATGCAAGCGCTTCAAACCATCGTCAACGACAAAAAGCAGTACTGGATCAGCATCGTGGCCGTGATTCTGGTCGCTGCCGCCTGCCGGCCGCTGGCCGACTGGATCGGTTACCGGACCGTTTCGCTGATTCTGTTGCTGACAGTCTCCGTACTGGCTATGCGGATGAGCATCGGACCGGTGCTCACAGCGGCCGTACTGAGCGCATTCATCTGGGATTTCTTCTTCATTCCCCCTCATTTTACTTTTATTGTCGACAATGCCGAGGATGCGCTCATGCTGGTGATGTATTTTATCATAGCCCTGCTCAACGGCGTGCTCACCCATGAGATCAAAAATTTTGAAAAAATCGCCCGCCAGAAAGAAGACAAAGAGACGACGCTGCAACTGTACAATACCCTGTTTAACTCCATTTCACACGAATTGCGCACCCCCGTGGCGACAATCTGGGCGGCTTCCGACAACCTGCTGAACGACAAACAGGCCTGGCGCGAAGACGACCGACGCAAGATGACCGAAGAGATTCACTTCGCCGCCGAGCGCCTCAACCGACTGATCGACAACCTGTTGAACATGTCGCGCCTCGAATCAGGCCATATCGTGCTGCGCTGGAAATGGTGCGACGTTGGCGAATTGCTCAACAGCGCCATTCACCGGCTTAAAGAAGACCTGCAAAGCCGGCGTATCATTTTAACCCTCCCGGAGCAACTCCCGCTGGTCCGGCTCGATTTTAATCTGATGGAACAGGTGGTGTTCAATATTTTGCACAATGCAGCCATGTACACGCCCGACGGCACCACCATTCACATCGAAGCGGAGTACGACGGGGCGTATTTAATCCTGCACATTTACGACAACGGGCCGGGGTTTGAAGAAGACGATCTGGATCATGTGTTCGACAAATTTTTCCGTGCCAAAGGTTCCAAACCGGGCGGCACCGGGCTCGGCCTCTCCATCGTTCGAGGTTTTGTGGAAGCGCACCACGGCGTTGTGCAGGTGGGCAACCGGCCGAACGGCGGCGCCGATTTTGTCCTGAAAATCCCGACGGGGCACCTTTACCCGCCCACCCAAAGCGAATAACAAGCCGTCCATACCATGACGCCTGCTCATATCCTTATCATCGACGACGAGTCTGCCATCCGGAAACTGCTGGAAATCACGCTGCATGCCAACGCATACAAAACGACCGCGGCAGGCGCCGCCGCCGAAGGATTGCAAGCCGCCGCCATGCACCAGCCCGACCTGATTCTGCTCGATCTCGGATTGCCGGATGAAGACGGCCAGGACGTGCTGGTCAAATTGCGGGAATGGTACCAAAACCCCGTTATCATCCTTTCCGTGCGCGATACCGAAGACGACATCGTGCAGGCCCTCGACAACGGCGCCAACGATTACCTGACCAAACCTTTCCGGGCAGGCGAATTGCTGGCGCGCATCCGCTCGGCGTTGCGGCTGTCGCAAAATGCCGGGCAGGAAGTCGTTCAAACCTTCGGGGCGCTCAGCATCGACCACGCGGGCCGAACCATCCGCAAAAACAATGAAGCACTGAAACTGACCTCCACCGAATACGCCCTTTTGTCGCTTTTTATGCGCAACGAGGGCAAAGTGCTCACCCACGCCTTTATCCTGCGCGAGGTGTGGGGCCCCGGATACATTGCGCAAACCCAGTACCCGAGGGTTTTTGTAGGCCAGCTGCGCAAAAAAATAGAAGACGACCCCAATGAACCCAGGTATATCGTAACCGAATCGGGCATCGGCTACCGCTTTGTCGGCGGCTGAGCGCAACACTCCATTTTCACTCGCTTTTTTATGAAAAACCACGTCCCTACCCGGGTGACGACAGGCACCCTTTTGGTCGCACTCGGCATTATTTACGGCGATATCGGCACCAGTCCGCTTTACGTGCTCAAAGCTATCGTCGGCGACCGGCCGATCGGCGAAGCCCTCGTTTACGGGGGTATTTCCTGCGTATTCTGGACGCTTGTGTTCCAGACGACCATCAAGTACATCGTGCTCACCCTGATGGCCGACAACCACGGCGAGGGTGGTATTTTTTCCCTTTACGCCCTGGTACGCCGTTTCGGCAAAGGCTCGCTGATCGTACCCACCATCCTGGGCGCCACCACACTGCTGGCCGACGGCATGATTACGCCGCCTATTTCCGTGGCATCGGCAGTGGAGGGGCTCGAACTCGTCATGCCGCATTTGCCCACGGTACCCATCGTGGTGGTCATTTTGTCGGCCCTGTTCTTTTTTCAGCGTTTCGGCACGCAACTGGTTGGCGGCACTTTCGGACCGATCATGGTCGTGTGGTTCGGCATGTTGTTTACCCTGGGGTTTTATCAAATTCTGGCGCATCCGGGTATTATTCATGCCCTGAATCCCTATTACGCGTATAATTTGCTGGTCAATTATCCGCACGGTTTCTGGCTGCTGGGCGGCGTGTTTTTGTGCACCACCGGCGCCGAAGCGCTCTATTCCGACCTGGGGCATTGCGGCCGAAAAAACATCCGGATTACCTGGGTATTTGTCAAAATCGCACTGCTGGTCAATTATATGGGACAGGCTGCCTGGTTGCTCACGGAGGGCGGGCATACGCTCGAGGGCCGCAATCCTTTTTATGAAATCATGCCGCAATGGTTCATCTGGCCCGGTATCGTGATCGCCACACTGGCCACGATCATCGCTTCGCAGGCGCTCATCAGCGGTTCTTACACGCTCATCAGCGAGGCCATGAGCATGAACTTCTGGCCCCGCGTGGCCGTGCGCAACCCGACAGAACTGAAAGGCCAGATCTACATCCCATCGGTGAACACGATGTTGTGGGCCGGCTGCGTCGGCATGATCCTGTATTTTCAAAATTCGACCAACATGGAGGCCGCCTACGGCTTCTCCATTACCGTTGCGATGCTGATGACGACCTTCCTGCTGGGTTACTTTTTGTTGTACGTCAGAAAATGGCCCGCTTTGCTGGTGTACGCCGTTATCCCGGTTTTTGTCTTTATCGAAATCGCGTTTTTTATCGCCAATGCCGCCAAGGCAGGAGAAGCCAAGCCGGTGATTCTGGTAGCCATCGGCGTATTTTCCACCATGTACGTCTGGTATTTTGCCCGAAAGATCAACAACCGGCTGGTGCGCTTTGTCAGGTTAAAAAACTACCTCAACCTCATCAGCGAACTCAGCAGCGACGACGCGATTCCCAAATTTTCAACCCACCTCATTTACCTCACCAAAGCCAACCAACTGGGCGAAGTGGAGGAAAAAATCATCAAATCCATTTTTTCCAAAAAACCCAAACGCGCCGATGTGTACTGGTTTCTGCACATTCACCGCACCGACGATCCCTATACCCTGAACTATCAGGTGGAAGAACTGCTGGACGATAAAGTGATCAAAATCAACATCAACACCGGCTTCAGGGTGCAGCCGAGGGTGGAACTTTATTTCAAAAAAATCGTGCAGGACCTCGTAGCCAACCGCGAACTCAACCTGCACATCCGCCCCGACGGCTCAACGCGCTACAACCCCGAGCCCGATTTCAAATTCGTGGTGATCGAAAAATTTCTCTCGGTCGAAAACGAATTCAACCTGCGCGACGGCCTTTTGCTCAATTCTTACTTCTGGCTCAAACGCTTTGGCCAGTCGGATGAAAAAGCCTTCGGGCTGGACAAAAGCGACGTAGTCGTGGAGCAAATTCCGCTGGTGTATCAGCCGGTGGGAGAAATTGAGTTGGGGCGGGTGACGAGGTAAAGGGCTTCATTTTTGAAAAATTGTTAGTATTGTGGCCGTTCTGTTTATCAAACTACCCGGTCCTGTCACTACCATGAAAAAATGTCTGCTCTTCTTCTGGCTGGCGTTGTGCTCCGCAACACTCCCCGCCCAAAACCTCATCACCTCCACTTTCCTGGGTTCCAAAACCCAGGCGCAGCTCACGTCGGAGTTCAACGTGCCGTTTATCCAGTTTGGCGCGCGGTACTACCGGGTCTCTTACACAACGCTGAATCTTGAAGGCGTGACCGACACCGTGTCGGGGCTGATTATCGTGCCCGATAACGCGTCGAAGGTTTATCCGCGCCTCCTGTACCAGCACGGAACCTCGGGCAACAAGCAGGACGTGCCCTCGGTCAACGTGCTGCAAGGCGGCGAAGGCCGCATCGGCTGGCTGTTTGCCGGACTGGGTTACGTATCGCTCATGCCCGACTACCTCGGACTGGGCGTGTCCGACGACGTGTTCCACCCCTACGTGCATGCTGCGAGCGAGGCCTCGGTGGCGATTGATATGCTGCGGGCGCTGCCGGCGTTCGAAGCGCAGTATCAGATACACACCAACGAACAATTGTTCCTCACCGGCTACTCCCAGGGCGGTCATGCCGCTATGGCCCTGCATCGGGAGATCGAGACCAATCTGCCCGGCGAATTTACAGTTACCGCCGCCGCACCCATGTCGGGGCCGTACAGCATCGGCGATGTGATGCGCAGCCTGATCCTGTCGAACGACGTTTATTATTACCCGGCTTACATCCCGAATACCGCGCTTTCCTACCAGACGGTGTACGGCACGATATTCAATGAGCTCGGCGATATATTCAAGCCGGCTTACGCCGCGCCGATCCAGCAGTTTTACGACGGTGTCATCGACCTGAGCGAGCTCAATGAAACCCTGATCAACCTGCTGATCGACAACGAAGGCGCCTGCATCCCGACCAAAATGATCCAGCCCGACGTGCTCGCCGCCGTACAGAGCAACCCCGATCACCCGATCAATATCGCCCTGCGCGACAACGACGTGTACCACTGGGCGCCCCAGGCGCCAACCCGCCTGTTTTATTGCATGGCCGACGACCAAGTGCCCTTTGAAAACAGCCTGCTCGCCCGCGATACCATGGTCGCCCGGGGGGCGGCCGATCTGATCGCCAACGACGTAAGCCCGACTTCCGACCACGGCGGCTGCGTGGTGCCCGCGCTGACGCAGACCCTGTTCTTTTTCCTTGTTTATCAACAAATTGAAACCTACTCCTCGGCAACGGAACCCGATGCCCAGCGCCTGGTTTTGTCGCCCAACCCGGCCGGCTCCTCGGTACAATTTGAAAACGCCGACGAGCGGGCCCTGCTCAACATTTTCACCTCGGAGGGTCGCCTTTGTTTTGAAAAAAGACTGACCGTCGGCACACAGCGCATCGAGGTGCAAGACTGGCCGGAGGGCGTGTATTTTGTTCAAATTCAATCGGCTGGTTCAACCCGGGTCGGCAAACTTTACATCCAGCATTGACCATGAAAAAAATACTGCTGCTGAGCGCGTTTTGTATGCTG
Organism: Saprospiraceae bacterium; assembly: GCA_016787345.1. GTDB lineage: Bacteria > Bacteroidota > Bacteroidia > Chitinophagales > Saprospiraceae > M3007. Next base: position 83,063 of record JAEUUU010000031.1, read on the forward strand.
CTCGGCCCGTTGTTCAGTCAGCAAAATGCCGCCGCCAGCCGCGAAATCCGTCGCGTCATGCAGGAACAACAGGATGCCTGGAACCGCGGCGACCTCGAAGAATTCATGCAAGGCTACTGGCAATCCGACAGCCTGCGCTTCATCGGGTCGCGCGGCCTGACCTACGGCTGGCAGGCCACGCTCGACAATTACAAAAAAGGCTACCCCGACCGCGATGCCATGGGGACGCTCACTTTCGATATTTTATCCGTGGAACTGCTATCGAAAAAAAGTGCTTTCGTGGTTGGCAAATGGCATCTGGCCCGCAAAGTCGGCGACCTGAGCGGCCACTACACCCTTCTTTGGCGAAAAATCAAGGGTAAATGGGTGATCGTGGCGGATCATTCCAGTTAAAACTTCACCCCCGCCCCCAGGTACCAGCTGCGCCCTTCGCCGGGTAAAAGGCCAGGGCCGGGGTAACCTCCGGCGCGACGCGTGGCATAGCGCGCGTCGGCGAGGTTGTTAATCCCTGCCCGGATGGTGTAATGCATGGCAAAAGTGTAGGTCGCGGAGAGATCCATGAGCGTGTAGCCCGGCAATTTGCCCACCTGAGCATTGGCGGAGGGCATTTCGGTGTTGTTGGCATCGGAAAACACGTCGCTGACCGAGCTGAACTGCCAGGTAGCGGAAAAGGTCCGGTAGGCATAGGTGGCGCCCAGGCGGTGTACATAGCGCGGGGCGTTGTCGACGCGTTTGCCTTTGAGGTTCGACTCGGTGACTTGTCCGTTGCTGACCGTTGTGACGAGAAAATCGGAAAAGCGCGCATCCGTCCAGGAAAGTGAGGCGAAAAGATTGAGCGCCCCCCAGCGGCGGGTTGTAGATGGCCAGAGGTTCAGCGGATTGAGTTCCAGGTAGGTTTCTGCGCCTTTGTGAATGCTCAGCCCCAGGTTGGTTCGGAATTGGTACACGCTGCCATCGGGACGCAAGCGGGCGATGGTACCGACGCGGTCGGCGTACTGCATATAAAACAGGCTGAGGTCGAAGTTGAGGATATTTTTCCAGCGTCCCCGGTAACCCAGGTCGCTCACCCAGCCGCGGGCGTCGTGGAGATTCGGGTCAATTTCGTCGGTTGTGGCCGGCGGCGTGAGGTCGGAGAAGCCCACAGGACGGTACGCCTGGGCAATATTGGCATACACTTCGGAGGTCGGCGTAGCGTGAAATTCGGTGGCAAAACCGGCCAGCAGGAAGTTACGGTCGCGTTGCTGCGGCGTAATCACGAGGGCTTCGCCGGCGCCGCTGACATTGAGCCGGCCGGCGCTGTTGTTGCGCAAATGTTCGAACCGCAAGCCGGGGATAAAAGCAAAATATTTACCCGCCCGGAAAATATGTTCGGCAAAAAGCGCCGCGTTGCGGGTATCGAAATCCATATCGCGGGGGAAGGATTCGGTCTGGAGATCGAGATTGAACTCCGCCCCGGTATCGCCTTTGCCCAACTGACGGCGATCGGTATGGCCGTCGAAATAGCGCAGACCGATGTTCAGGGTTTGCTCGCGGCCGCCCAGGATGTAGTTGGTGAGAAAACGCAGCTCGCTGCCCCAGTTCCGGTACTGATCGCGGTCGATCTGGCGGTTGTTGTATGCCCCAATGGCCAGGTTGATCGTGTCGGCGATATTGATGGCGCGCACGAAACCGACGCTGTTGCGTTGGCCGGCAAGGCCGAAAAGGGTCAATTCGAAGCGGGTTTTTTCAGACAAATCATAACGCAGCCGGGCCGTAGCCAGGTTCCAGGGCACGTTGAACCAGTTGCGGCTGCGAACCGACTGCCGTGGATTGGCGGCAAATTGGGCATCGGTAAGTCCGCCGGCTTGCTGTGCTTCGTAATTCATCCGCGTGTATTCCAGTTCGGCGCGCCATTTGGGCGAAAACCGGTAACCCAGGCGGACATGACCGTGCTGGACGGAATAACGGCTGTTGTCGCGCCAGCCCTCTCCGTCGCGGTGGTGGAAATAACCGTAATAGTCGAACTTGCCCGAGGTACCGCCGATGGCATTGAAGGAACTGAACAAGCCGTAAGCGCCCAGGGTCTGGCTGCTTTCCACCCCGATTTTGCGGTCTTGAGGAGCGGATTTTAACTGATAATTGAGCAATCCGCCAAACTGCGGGCCATATTGAAGCGAAGCCGCCCCCCGAATCACTTCCAGCCGTTCAACGGCCTCCATCGGCGGGTTGTAGTAAGCCTCCGGGTAGCCGATCGGGTCGGCGCTGACGTCGTAGCCGTTTTGGCGCACGTTGTACTCCCAGGAGCGGTTGGGGCTCAGGCCGCGCGTGGCAACGTTGACCTGGATGCCCGAAGCGTCGTTTTCCCAGACGTGGGTGCCCGGCACTTTGGCAAATACCTGACGGGCATTATTGGCGGCGAGGTTGGCGTCGAGATCGGACAACGAGACTACTTCCATTTTTTTACCCGCGTTCACCTGCAAGGCGCCCGCTTCGGGCAAACGGCCGATCCCCCGAAAATCGCGGGCGCCGTAAACAGTTACTTCCCGCAGCGTTTGTTCTGCCGGCTGAGCGCTAAGAATCAATGCCAGCGTTTCGCCCGACACCAACTCCACCGAACGGCGCTGAGGCATGATTTCCGTTGAAAAAATCGCCAATTCATAAACGCCTGCCGCCAACTGATTAAAACGGAACTGGCCGTCGGCGTCGGTTACAGCCTGCATGTCGCCCGGCTGAAGGCGTACCGTGACCCCCGGCGCGGCATGTCCGGTGAGTTCGATGCGGCCTTTGAGTACAGATTGGGAAAGCAGTGAGGGGGTTATGGCAATAAAGAGCAGCAGAAGGATGGATATTCTCGACATTTTTATTAAGATTAATTCAAAATAGAGCGCGCAAAGGTGAAGCTTGCACTTGAAAATATCCGCCATAAAAATACCGAATGACAATTTTTTGACAAGCCGGAGGCGGGCTCATCCGCGGTCTCGAATCCGCTGCAAAATCCTGCGCATTTCTTCTTTCCAAGGTCGCCCCGAGCCGGTAAAATTGTTATTCATAAAACTGAAAATCAGCACTTTATCGTGTTTAGTCACTAAATATCCGCTCATACATTGTACGCCGCTCATCGAGCCGGTTTTGGCAAAAAGCCAGGGTTGTTCGCCAGGTTTGGCAGGCCACCAGTCAAGCGTGGTATGGGGCATGCCGGGCACAGGGAAAAGCGGCAAAAGTCGGTTGTGCGGTTGTTCCAGCCACAGTTGTTGCAATACACCTGCGAGATAACGCGGCGTAACCAGATTGTACCGCGAGAGTCCCGAACCGTCTACCCAGCGGGGCGGGTTGGGCAAGGGGCCGAACAGGCTGTCTTTGGCCCAGCGGATCACAGGCGCCTGCCGGAGCGTATCGAATTTCACACCGGAGCACACCAGCAACAGTTGATCGGCTATGAAATTGTCGCTTTGAAACATCATTCGGCGCAGCACCGTATCGAGGGGCGAGCCATACAAGGTTTGATGTTCGAGATCGCCGCAGGCCAGTTCGGTCAGGGGCTTTTCGGACAACCCCAGCCGGTCTTGCAGCAGGGCCGGCGTTTTTGCCTGGGCATTCCAGACCGGCACATCGATCACATAACCCGGTTTCAGCAATTCGATATGGTAATACGGCAGCAGGATGGTATCGGACTGCTCCTGTCGGCGTATTTCTCTGTCGTTGAGGTTGTAATCGTCCTTTGATTTCAAAAACTGCCGGAAATAGGCGGGCTCCACGATCCAGTCGGGATCGCAGATATTGGAATCCCTTTCGAGCCGCACGAAGTTGCCGTGAATGGGCAAGCCGGAGCGTTCGGCGGAATAATGGTCGTTGTAGTCGTCCCAGGCCCAGCCGGGCCCGAAGCGTTCTTCCTGAAAATTGCCTTGGTCATATATCAGGAGGCCGCCATTGCGGAGCATTCGCGCCGCCGGCTGCCAGTATTGAAAATCGGGATGCAAAAAAGTGGGATCGCCCGTGCCCCTGAAACACAATCCGATGGGGAAACCGGGGTCGGAGCCTTCCATAATGGGGAAATACCGAAGTGCGGGCACCGAGTCGCCCAGCACCGCCAGGCAAGTGGCCAGGGTCAGGATTTTTGTCGTGGAAGCCGGGGTGAAATAGCGATCGGCATTGACCTCGCAGAGCACTCGGCCGGTTTCGGCGTCCATGAGGCAGAAGCCGGTGAAGCCGCGGGAGAAGACGGGGGATGTCTCAATTTCCTTTTTGAGGCTTATATGACCAACTGCCGCCCGGTGCATGGGTGCACAGGCGGCAGTCAGCAGAACAATTCCAAAAACGAATAAGGCGAAACGCGCGATCATGGTCAGGATACTTTCAAACGTTGCGCGTAAAGTTACCGAAGCCGCCTATGTCTGTAGGTAACGATTGAGCCAGCCCAAAAACTCGCGATGCCAAACGATCGAATTTTGCGCCTTGCCGATCCAATGCCCTTCTTCGGGGAAATATAAAAGGCGTGACGTAACCCCGTTCAATTGGGCAGCTTGAAAGGCCTGAAACGCTTCGCTCTCCGGAACCCGGAAATCTTTCCCGCCCTGAATGATCAGGATCGGCGTGTCCCAGTTTTTTACGTACAAATGAGGGCTGTATTTCGTAAAAGTCGGATTTTCAGCCTCTTCCCAATAAGGTTCGCCCATATCGTATTCTGCAAAAAACAGTTCATCGGTTGTGAGGTAAAACGACTCAAGATTGAACAACCCGCAATGACTGATGAAACATTTGAACCGCTTCTGGTGATTGCCGGCGAGCCAGAACGTGGAATAACCACCGAACGAGCCACCTACTGCCGCCAGCCGGGTTTTATCCACATATGGCTCCTTGCACAAATCATCGATTGCCGCCAGCAAATCGGCCATGGGATACTTACCCCAGTTGCGGCTCACCTGACGGGTCCATTCCGAGCCAAAACCGAAGGTGCCCCGGCGGTTGGGCGCCAGCACGATGTACCCCTGCGCGGCTATCAATTGCAATGACCAACGCAGGCCCCACACGCTGGTCAGACCGGATTGCGGGCCGCCCTGGCAATATTCCACCACCGGATATTTTTTTGAAGGGTCAAAATCCGGTGGGTAGACTATCCAGGATTGCAGCATTTTTCCGTCGCTAGTCGGTGTATAACGGGCTTCAAAACGGCCAAGTTTCACCCGTTTCATTGCTTCGCTGTTGACAAAAGTCAGCTGGCGGGCGTCCGTTGAATTTAAACCCACAGCATAAACTTCTGCCGGGCTGACATAAGACGAACGCGTGAAATACAGCGTGTTTCCCGCGGGGAAAAAACGATCTACGGTGTGTTCGCCTTTGGTAAGCGACCGAATCGTTCCATCCAGTGTTGCCGACATCAACTGGTTTGTACCCTGTTGTTCAGAGGAGAACACAAGCGTCTGATTGTCAATCCATTTTGGGTGATTAGCATTGAAATCAAAACCTGTTGTGATTTCTTTTCGTGTGCCGGTGGCCAATTCATAGACCATGATTCGATTGCGGTCAGTTTCGTATCCCGCGGTTGCCATGCTGTTCCAGGCTATGCGCGAACCGTCGGGAGAAAAAACAGGTTCGAGGTCGTAGCCCTGCAGGCCCTTGCTCAAAACGTAAGTCGTACCGAGACTGGCATCATAGAGATAAATTTCGGTATTCGTACCGCGCGTTTGTTCGTTGGGTGCGACCTTTTTGGCACTGTACACCACGTAGCGGCCATCGGCGCTGCAACTCAGGGCAGTGGCATCATAAGGCTCGTTCGGCATCAGGTTTTTACCGCCAAAAATCCGGGTGCCAGGCTGGTAAGGCACCATAAAAAGGTTGTTTCGGTGATTGTCGTCCCACTCGTTCCAGTGCCTGTAATTCAGGTGATCGATCACACGAAAATTTGCATTCGTCATGTCGGGATAAAGATCGGAGGCCGTCTGACCGTACTTGACCCGACTGATGTACACCAGCGTCTGATCGTTCTGTGTAAACTGGTATTCCTGCATAGGTATGCTGGAAATACAGGCCGTCGCCCCGGAAGTAATATCATAGCGGAACAATGTGTCATTATCCAAAAAAAAAAGACCGGCGCCATCGGTGTCGAACCTGGGTTTCCGGGCATTCGGCGGGAGCGGAACCTGTGTCAGAACCGACGATTGATCAACAGATAACTGGTAAAAATGGGTGTACTGAGCGTCGCGCCTCAGATCGGTATACGCCACGGAGTACAACAAACTCCTGTTATCCCGGCTGACATCTTCCAGTTGCACCCGGCCCAGCGACCAGAGGAACTCCGGGGTCAGCATAGCGCCCGGCAGTATGTATTCACCGCTTTCAGGCACAGTATCCTGTTTTTTTGACGCGTCGGAAACACTTTCAAAAAACAGGTAAACAGGCAGAAACAGAAAAATATATTTCAACATAATTTATTGATTTATAGTTTTTTAATCGACACACTGACCTGAAATTCGCCGTTAGAGCCTCCCAGGTCCGGGTCGGGGCACAAACAATTATCGTCGAGTGATCGGGGGCGCAGGCGGATCGAAACAGGCTGAATCCCTTGCACCGCAAACGAGAGCGTTTTGGGCAGGGTCTGTTGTACAGAGTTTTCAATTTCCGTCCCGTTGACCGCCACGACTACCTCCACCTGACCATCGCAGCCGTTGACCGCGCCGAGATTGAGCCGGTAATTGCCGCTTGTTGCTTCCATAATATTGACGGTCAGCAATTTATCCTCTTCTGAAAGTAATGTGGACACCGTCGTGGCAGGCCCGTCGAGGTCACAGGCATAGATTACCCGGTCGTGGGAAACGTAACAGGTATCGGTAGTACCGATCACGCTGTCGCAGCCGCTCAAAAACAGCAATAGCAGGGGTATTACAGGAAAGTATCTCATCGTTTTTTTAACTTTTATACGCTATTTTCATGTTGTGGAGGGTAAAGGCAAGCATCGTCCCGACCTCATCGATCGTCTTGCCCAGCGATTTTCCCGCGCCGTGGCCGGCGCCCTGGGTGACGCGTAACAGCACGGGCGAGCCGCCCCGCTGATTGGCTTGCAGCGCCGCGGCGAATCGAAAGGAATGCCAGGGCGCTACCCTGTCGTCTTGTGCGCCGGTCAGGATCAGGGTTGCGGGATAATTTTCCGGTTTGACATTGTGCAGCGGACTGTAGGCATAGAGATAGGCAAAGCCTTCCGGCGTGTCACTCAGTCCGTAATCGCTGGCCCAGTGGGCGCCCACCGTCGATTCCTGATAGCGCAGCATATCGAGCACGCCCACCTGCGGGAGGCATACGCCGAACAAATCGGGGCGTTGGGTCATGCAGGCGCCTACCAGCAATCCGCCGTTGCTCGCACCGTTGATGGCCAGCAACTCTCGCGAGGTGTAGCCGTTGGCAATCAGAAATTCCGCCACGGCGATAAAGTCGTCGAACACCCGCTGTTTGTTTTCGCGGGTTCCCGCCTGGTGCCAGGCTTCCCCAAACTCGGCGCCACCACGCAGGTTGGCGGACACGTAAATACCTCCGGCATCCAGAAATGCACTGGGAAAGAGCCGGAAACGCGGCAAAACGGGGATATTGAACCCACCGTACCCGTAGAGCAGGCATGGGGAGGGTGTTTTTGCACGGTCTTTCCGTCGCGTAAGAAAAAACGGGATTTGGGTACCGTCCTTGCTTGTTGCCCGGTATTGTACGGTCTCATACTTCTCGCTGTCGAACGAAGCCCAGCTGCGCAACACCGGCTCGATTTCCCCAGATTCCTCCACAGAAAACCGGAACACGCTTGCCGGTTGTATGAAGTTTTCCCAGGTAAAAAAAGCCTGTTTGCCGTCGGGGGAGGCTTCCAGTTCGGATATGCTGCCGATGGCGGCCGGCAAGCCGACCTGTGCCGAATGGCGGCCGTCGAGCCCGAAAACGAACAGTGCGCTGCTGCAATTGACCAGATAATGTGCCAGCAGTCGACCACCGGCCATTTTGCAATCCTGCAGGACGTTGGTGGCGTGTTCCGGGAGCACGGTTCGCCAGTTGGCGCGGGCAGGCCGCAGAAGATCGACTTCCACGAGGCGCCAGTTGGGTGCCGAATCGTTTGTGCGAACGTATAATTTATTGTCTTTCTGTCCAATAGGTAGATAATCCGCTTGTTGGTCGTCGGCAACGACTGCGATTACCTTTCCAGCGCTGGTCCGTACAAAAAGTGCGTTTTTGGAAGTGGCGCTGGCGCTGGTAACGATGAGATCAGGGCCGCGGCCAAACACCTGCGTTTCAAACATGGCTTGAGGATGCTGCCGGTCTTCCCAGATCAATTGGTCGGACGTTTGGGGCTGACCCAGGGTGTGAAAATAAATTTGAGCATTCTCGCTCCTCTCAAACTGGCCACCGCTTTCCGGAAAACGCTGGTAATATCCTCCGGCGCCCGACCACGTAAAATTCGAAAAAATCAAGCCCTGCAACACATCCGGCAGGATGCGCCCCGAATGCAGATCCAGAAAGTGTGCGATCTGCCGGTCAGAGCCATTGGGCGACGCGAGATAAGCCAGGTAACGGCCGTCGGGCGAAATGCTGTATTCAGATAAAGCCGTAGTTCCATCGGGCGAATAGCGTTCGGGCGACAGGATCAGTTCCGGCTGCCCGGCGCCGCGCCGGCGGTACAGCGCAGGTTGGTTTTCAAGGCCTTGTTCGAGGTAATACAGGGCGCCGTCGGGGCCGGTTTTTAATTTAAAATAGCGATCGTAATCGGCCAACTCACGGACGCGGGCTGTGGCGGCGTCGAGAAAAGGAATCGTTTTCAGGTAATAATCGGTCGCCAGGTTTTGCGCACGCACCCAGGCCTGGGTGACCGGATGATCGGTCTGTTCGAAAAGGCGAAAGGAATCGATAACTGTGATCCCATGATAGTTGTCTCGGGCAACCCCATCAAGCGCTTGAGGGCTCGTTCCAATTGAGGTTTGGGAAAAGGCATGGCAAGCCCATGCCGCGGCGCAGAGCGCCAGGACGAGTGGTTTCATTGTTTCAAAAAATTAGAATGGAGAAATCAGCAGGGGGGAGAGGCTGAGGCGGAAAACCGCCTCAGCCAGGGGGGGGGAATACGGGCGGGGGCACTATTTATTTTGAGGAGTTGCATCGGCCAGTCCTTCAAAGGGGCCGAGCTTTTCCTCTAAATACTCCCAATAACAATCATATTCTCTCGTTTCGAGTTCCACTGGAGCAGGTACAGGTGCTTTTTCATCAGTCCCATTGTCGGCATCAATGCCTTGTTCGTCGCGGCATATGAGGTCTTCCTGGATTAAGCCAGCCGTTTGTTCTTCCTTTTCATCGGGGTTATCCGTAGGATTGGTGACCGCCATTGCCATATTCAGGCTGAATAGTGACAAGACAATAAGTAGCAGGAGTCGAAGGTTTTTGCGTAACATGTTTCAAAGATTGATTTGGTAAAAAATTCGGATTGTTTGACAAATATAAGGTCCACGCCGCGTCTCGGATTTTCTGCTTAGGCCCGGTGGGATAAAATATATTTCGACATTTTGAATTTCCCTTATGATAAAAATTTGAAAATTAGCGCATTAAGCCAACAAAAGCACACCAAAAAAATGGCTGGAATTGCTACGAGTTCGATCTTCAAGGCCCTTCAAAAACTCCCGCGGGAAGATGTCGAACGCCTTGTCAGCACCTTAAAAAAGAAAGCCCTCAAAAGCCGGGAATACGGTCGGGCACTGGTATTCCTCAAATTTCTCCTCACCCTGAAAACCACCCTGCAACACCAGCAAAAACACAAATCGGGTCGGTTAACCGAGGTAGAACTGCAACAAAAACTGTTTTCCGAAGAGCATGCAAAAGGCATACGGCTGATTGAAAAAGCCAAAAGAATCATTTCAGAAGCTATAAAACCCAAGAGCAGCAATAGCGCCGGCTTATTGGAAAATACCCGCATACATCAAGACGGCAAAACCGGAACGACCTTTTCTCGTGTATTCAAATCGTACCTGTCAGCATTGTTGTCGGACAACCAGAACAGTCTGGAAGAATCCGTGCAACAGATGACAGAACAGCAAATTACCTCGTTTATCATGCTGCAGGCCAGCATCGCTGACCAGCCCGGCAAATGCCACCCCTTGCTGGATGCTTTTGTTAGTTATTTCGAGGCATCGGTAGACAACCCTGAGCTGTCGCCCGGTCGGTTCTTTTACCGGATATACCGTTTACAAAACCTGCCGGCCGAAGGCCCGGCCTTTGCAGCGTTATTGGAAGAATGCTATCAGGCTTTTCTGGGCGCTCCGGCCGATTTCGCCGATCATGAATTCAAAGCGGGCGAGTATTTGCTTCGGAGCGCTCTTCTGAAAAGGCAAAATCGAGCGACCAGTTCCGAAGGATTTGAAAAGATTTGGCGGTTGTTCAAAACAGGATGGGATCAAAAACGGCTTTCTCCATCGGATAAAATCTCGCTAACCACCTATTTCAACATTGCCCGCGCGGGTTATGAATGCAGAGACTATGAGGGCGTAAGGCATTTTACAAGCGCGTTCAGTCGTTTTTTCACCCCCCCTGACGCCAGGGAAGCCAGGCGCGTACGACAATGGTTTGATCATTTGATCGACATTGCACAAAGGAAAAAGTCATTTGTGCCCGATGTAAAATTGAAAAGTAAAAACCACAACATTTTTTTTCGCACCACGCTCATTTGCGAATATTTCGACGACCCAGGTTGTGAAAAAGACGTGTTATCGCGCGAACTAAGGATGCATAACAGGTACCTGTCGAACATGGAAAAACTGGAAAAACTGGAAAAGCAGAACAGTGCCCGTTTCAAAAACTTCTTCGTAATAGTCGAAGACCTGATTACCCTCCGTTTCGACATAACTAAGCCGGAAGACAGAGCAGCCCGCATCGAGGCCTTGAAAAAATTCTTTGAAGAGAAAAGCGGACAATTCTCGCAGACTTTGTGGCTGCAGGAAAAAATTGGTGCGCTGGAGGCATAAAAAAAGGAGCCGCTCTACGTGCGGCTCCTTTTTTTCCGTTCTGAAAATTATTACGACAAGCTCTCCGCCCCCGCAAAAAACGACTCCACGAACGCCCGCTTGTTGAAAATCTGCAACTGGTCGATGCGCTCCCCTACCCCGATGTATTTAATCGGAATTTTGAACTGGTCGCTGATGCCGATGGCAACGCCACCTTTGGCCGTACCGTCGAGTTTGGTGAGGGCCAGGGCCGTTACGGGCGCCACTTCGGTGAATTGCCGGGCTTGTTCCACGGCATTCTGACCGGTGCTGGCATCGAGCACGAGCAATACCTCATTGGGCGCGCCGGGCAGTTTTTTCTCGATAGAGCGGTGAATTTTGCCCAGTTCCTGCATCAGACTGGTTTTGGTGTGCAGGCGGCCGGCGGTGTCGATGATAGCGACGTCGCAGCCGTTTTCCACAGCGTAGTTGGTGGCTTCGTAAGCCACGGCGGCCGGGTCGGCGTTCATGCCTTTGCTGAAAAATGAGCAACCTACGCGCTCCGACCATATTTTCAACTGGTCGACTGCCGCCGCGCGGAAAGTATCGCCGGCGCCGAGCACCACCTTGTAGCCTTTTTGTTTGAACTGGTGGGCCAGCTTGCCGATCGTAGTGGTTTTACCCACGCCGTTGACGCCTACGACCATGATGACGTACGGACGCGATTGACCGGCCGGCAAATCGTAATCTTCGATATCCTGGGTATTGTTTTCCGCCAGCAATTGCACGATCTCGTCGCGCAAAATAGCGTTCAACTCCTCGGTATTGACGTATTTGTCGCGGGCTACGCGCCCTTCGATCCGCTCGATGATCTTGACCGTGGTATCCAGCCCGACATCGCTGCTGATCAGAATTTGCTCCAGTTCGTCGAGCACCTCTTCATCGACCGTGCTTTTGCCGACGATGGCGCGATTAATTTTACCGAAAAAACTCTCTTTGGTCTTTTCAAGGCCTTTGTCAAGGTCTTCCTTTTTCTCCCGGTTGAAAAATTTATCAAAAAACCCCATGGTTAATGTGCTAATGTGCTAATTGGAGAATGTGCTAATGTGCTAATTGGAGAATGTGCTAATTGGAGAATGTGCTAATTGGAGAATGTGCTAATGTGCTAATGTGCTAATGTGGGAATGTGCTAATGTGCTGACGGCGTACCTGACAGGTGAGCAATCGGTAAACCCAAAAAAGTCCACACCCGCCCATTAGCACATTAGCACATTAAAAAATTAGCACATTAAACTACACTTCGCCGTACATACGCCGGACGCTTTCGATCAGGTTGGATTTTTTACGGCGGCTGACTTCGATGGTTTCCCCGGTTTCGAGAATGAGGTAACCGCCTTCGCCTT
>JAEUUU010000041.1 GCA_016787345.1 Saprospiraceae bacterium
AACGGCTTATCGGGTGGACACAGTGGCGCTCGACAAAACGGGTACGCTCACCGAGGGCAGGCCGCGGGTAACCGGTTTTTACGCCTTTTCAGAAGATAAATCGGGTCAATTGGCCGTTTTGTCGGCTCTTGAAAAACGCTCTGAACACCCACTGGCCGAAGCGATCGTGGCCTACTGCGATCAAAACAACACCGCCGACGTGCCCCTGGAATATTTTGAAAGTCATACGGGCAAAGGAGTGTCGGGTATTTTTCAACAAAAAAAATACTATGCCGGCAGTCCGGCCTGGATCGAAGCATTGGGGATATCAATGACTGATGCCGGTCGTGCACGGGTTGCGCAATGGCAAAATGAGGTGCACACAGTGGTGCTTTTTGCCAGTGAAAATGAAGTCCTTGCCGTCCTTGCCATTGCCGATCCCATCAAGCCGGGCGCCGAAGCGGCAGTCGTCGCGTTGCAAAAAGCGGGTATCGAAGTCATGTTGCTGACCGGCGATCATCAGGCGACCGCGGCAGCCGTGGCCACCCAACTTGGGATACAATCTTTTGAAGCCGGCTTGTTGCCCGGTGAAAAGGCCGCACGAATACGCGCTTTGCAAGCCCGTGGCAGGGTTGTGGCCATGGCCGGCGACGGCATCAACGACGCCGAAGCCCTGGCGCAAGCCGATGTGGGTATTGCTATGGGCAGCGGCGCCGATATCGCGATGGAAACCGCCCGTATAACCCTGATGTCAAACGACGTGCGACATTTGTCCAAAGCCCTGCACCTGTCGCGGCTGACCGTTGGCACGATTCGTCAAAACCTGTTTTGGGCATTTGTCTACAACCTCGTCGGCATACCGCTGGCGGCCGGGATTTTGTACCCTTTCAATGGTTTTTTACTCAATCCCATGATCGCCGGCGCCGCCATGGCGCTGAGTTCGGTCTCGGTTGTCGGTAATAGTTTGCGGCTCAAAACCAAACAGTTATAAGTTGATAAATATAAACGAGGCCATCATGTCAAATAAAAAATTCAAAACCAACATCAAGTGTTCCGCCTGCGTGGCCAAGGTCGCGCCTGCCCTCGACGAAACTTTCGGAGCCGGCAACTGGGCGGTCGATCTCCAGCACCCCGATCGTCTGCTGGCCGTGCCCGATACTGCCGATCTGAAAATCGTCGCCGAAGCCCTGGCAAAAACGGGGTATCAGGCAGTGGAAGAAGAGTTTATGGGGTTTTAGGTTTTGGGAATTGGGTTTTGGCAAAAGGGATATTTCTGCTCTCGGGTTATGTTGAGTTCTTGCATTTTTTACTCCCTGATTTTTCAATAAACAGCCATGCCGGAACCTGAATTTCGAAGGGGAACCTGACTGTTACGCATCGTTTCAATCTATCTCCTCTGCTTTTATGCAGCAATGGACCTGCGCCTCAAAATTTAACCCGAGAGCAGAAATATCCCTTTTGCCAAAACCCAACCCCCAAAACCTAACTCCTAAACCCGATTCACCCATTTTTTCATCAAACATATCCATCATGAAATTCGCATTGTTTTTATTCGGGCTGGTATTCAGCCTTTCCGCCTGCAGCCAGAAATCTGCTGCCCCGGCGGCTACCACCTTGCAAAAGACCGACACATTTATAGTTTCGGGCAATTGCGGCATGTGCAAAAAGACCATCGAAACCTCTGCTACCAGTGTAAAAGGGGTTTCAAAAGCGGTTTGGGACATCAATTCGCACCAGCTGACGGTGACGTACGATCCGGTCAAAGCCTCGGTCGATCAGATCCAGCAAAAAATCGCGGCCGCCGGTTACGACAACGCCGGCCATCGGGGCAACGATGCCGCCTATGCCAAGCTGCCGGCTTGCTGCCATTACGAGCGTAAGAATTAGCATTCGGGGGGAGACCCTGTTATTTGGGCAAAAGGGGGACTTCTGCTCTCGATGATCGTTTTATGCAGCAATGAACTGCGCCTCAAAATTTCACCTGAGAGCTGCAATGCCCCTTTTTCCAAAACCAAAAACCGAATACCAAAAACCAAAATCCCCTGCAAACGAGTGCTTGCAGGGGATTTTGTATTCGATGTATGAACGGCGCTTATTTCACGTCGGCGAAAAAGTCTTTCACCTTGTCTTTGTGCACGATCATTTGTTTGTAGGTGTATTTGCCCGTTACCGGGTCTTTTACAGCCTTCACCACTTTTACGTGGTCTTTGCCGGAGCCGGCGTTAGCGGCACGCTGGGCTACACGGGCGTTTTTGGATACTTTCTTTGCCATGACCTAAGTGGTTGAAAAAGTGGATGTTATTTAATTTCGCGATGCACGGTGTACTTGCGCATGATCGGGTTGTATTTTTTCAACTCGATGCGCTCAGGCGTGTTTTTGCGATTTTTTTGGGTCACGTAGCGCGAGGTGCCGGGCATACCGCTGGTTTTGTGCTCGGTACATTCCAGAATCACCTGGATGCGGTTGCCTTTGCTTTTCTTTGCCATATCTGGATATTGAACTGATATTTAAACTAAAAATGCAGGACGGAGCCTTGGATCAGCAAGCCGGTTCGGAATAGAAAACGATTTCGCCTTTCTTTTCCAGCTTTTTGATGTAGGCGTACAGACCCATTTTGTTGATCGTGCGGATGGCCGAAGCGCTGACTTTAAGCGTTACCCACTCGCCCGTTTCCGGCATGAAGAATTTCTTCGTTTGCAGGTTCGGAAAAAAACGACGCTTCGTCTTACGGTTGGAGTGAGACACGTGGTTGCCGGTCAGCGGCTTTTTGCCCGTCAAATCACAAACTTTCGACATGACTTTGTTCTTTGTTTTGCCCTGCTTAACCGCAGGCTGGCGTGAAAAATGCCCGGCGCCGCTTTTTTAATTTACAGACACACAGGCATTTGAAAAATTTGGTGACTCCGAGAGGACTCGAACCTCTAACCTTCTGATCCGTAGTCAGATGCTCTATCCATTAAGCTACGGAGCCATTCCCTTTTGATTTCGGGCTGCAAAGATAGTATGCATGCCTTTTAAAAACCAAACCGGAAATTTAAATTTTCACAAATTTCTTGGCAACGTACGCCCGTCCCTGGTGAAATGAGGCAATATAGACCCCTCCGGGCAGCAGATAGGCGTCGTCCCAGCGGTAAATTTTTTCGCCGTATTCTTCCGGAAGAATTTCGTCTTCAAACACCAATTGACCCAACATATTGAACACCCGGAACTGATAGGGCTTGAAATTGGGTGTTTCATAGCGCACTTCGAGCACGTTGTACACCGGATTGGGCTGAATCCGCTGGATAGCGAGCGGCCCGGAAGATCCGCCGCAATCGGCCCGCACGGAATCGACGGCCGCGGCCACGTCAAGCCGCCCGCCGGTGACGGTGATGCCTTCCAGACTGCTGTTGGGCTTTGCGCTTTTCAGCAGGAGTTCTTTGAAGCGCAGCGCACAGTTGGCCGGATTGGTCAGGGCGTCGCTGGCCAGCGTGGGGCAATCCATGCTGTACAACAGGGCCACTGCCCCGGTGACGTGCGGCGTGGCGCCCGAAGTGCCGCTGAACGTGACGTAGCTTGGGTTGTTGCCGCTTTTCCCGGTGGTGAAGGTGCCGTCGCCGGGTGCGCCCAGATCGATCGAAACGGCGCCATAGCCGGCGTTGAGGCTTTTTTGGTCGCTGTTGGCGTTCACGTTGGTGACCCCCACGAGGTAAGCGCTGCCGCAGGTGCTGGGGATATCGCCGACCACTTCCACGTTCACGTTGGCATTGGCCGTGGCGCCGATATTGAGCACGCCCACCTTGCCCAGCGAGTCGTACACCGCGCACCAGAGCGGGTGTTGGGCGGGTTTTCCGTTGTCGATGCCGAAAGAGGCATTGGTTGCCACGACGAATGCGCCATCGGCGCCGTTGGTTTCGTTGTAACGGCGGCGCTGTTTGGCCACGTAATAATAGGCGGCGATAATCTCCGATTCGTCGATGGCGGCGTGGGTCATGACCATCATCTGGACGTTCCAGTTGACGCCGGCCACGCCGAGGTTGTTGTGGCCGCGCGCGCCCACGATTCCGCACACCGAGGTGCCGTGCGGAGAGCCGTTGCCGGGGCCGGAGCTGCCTGTCTGAGGGTCCCAACCGGTGTAATCGTCGACGTAGCCGTTGTTGTCGTCGTCGATGCCGTTGTCGGGTATTTCATCCCAGTTGTGCCAGAGGTTGGGCGTGAGATCGGGATGGGTAATCAGATAACCTTCTTCCAGTACGGCCACCACGATGGTGTCGCCGCGAACCGAGTCGCGGGTAAACATAACGCCGCCGGTGGTGGCGTCCCAGGCCTGTGCCATGCCGATCAGGTCCATATCGACCTGCGCCGACCAGCTGGGGTCGTTGGGCGGGTTGTCGCGGCTCGAAGCCTGGTGGTTCCATTGGGCGAACTGTACGCCGGGCAGTTGGTTGACGCGGGCCATCACGGCATCGGCTTCGCCGGGTTTTTCGTCAAATTCGAGCAGCAGCATGTTCCAGTCGGCCGCAACGATATTTTTCAGGCGGAAACCCGGTTCGTAGGCAAAAACGCGTTCGAACGGCTGTCCGGGTTCGAGTTGTACGAGGATTTGGCCCGCATGGCGGTTGCCGGGTTGTCGTTCGGCGCTTTGGCCGAAGGCGCTGAAAGCGAGCAGGGTAAAAGCGAAGTAGAGCAGATTTTTCATATCAGGCAATTACAAGTGTTGCGTATTCTGCCTCAAAGAAGGTTATTTTTAAAAAAAGGTTGGCTGACGTATGGTCATTTTTGCTCAAAAATGGCTTTTTGCAAAGATGTCAAATAAGCCGGGGCATACCGCAACCGGCTGCCATACCAGGAAAACATTTCCCCGTCGACGACCCGAATGGACGCCTCCGGGCATACTTCCCGAAACGCGGCGAAGTGTTTTTCGGCAAATGGGTAAGGCTCCGACGACAAAAAAAGGTGTTCCGGGGCGGCTTGGGCCAGGGTTTCGGGGCTGATCTCCGGATAGCGTTCCCGGTCGGCAAATACATTGTCGAAGCCGGCGGCGCGCAACAGGGCGTCGATAAAAGTACCGGCCCCGGCAGCCATCCAGGGTTTGCGCCAGATGAAATAGGCCACCCTTGCACGGGGCGCGGGTAAATGCGCATGGAGCAGCGGGGCGAACCCGCGCCGAATATCATCCACCAGGGTCTTCGCGGCTTCGGATTGACCGCAGAGCTTGCCTATGCGCAGCATCATGTCGTACGCGCTTTCGAGGTCGGATACGTCGCTAAGCCATACCGGGTATTTTTCCGCCAGGGTTTCGATCTGGGCTTTTTCGTTCTCCTCTTTGTTTCCGATGATCAGATCGGGTTCAAGTGCCTCTATTTTGGCAAAATTGACCGTTTTGGTGCCGCCTACCCGTTTTTTTCCCTGAAACCACTCCACCGGATGAATGCAGAATTTGGTGATGCCGACCACCCGATCGCCGAGGCCCAGATCGAACAGTAACTCGGTTTGGGAGGGTACGAGCGAGACGATGCGCCGCGGCGGCCAGACGGGGAGGTCAACTTCCCGGTGCATTTGATCGAGGAAGACGGGCATGGATTGGAAGGTTTATAAAGGGTTGATGAGGTTTATAAGGGTTTATGGGAAATGCGCTGGCGCACCGCTTCGTACAGCACGATGCCTGCCGCCACGCTCACATTGAACGAATCAAAATCGACGGCTTGCGGAATTTTGGTCAGCCGGTCCGACATGCTGAGCAGTTTGGGGTGCACGCCTTTATCCTCAGAGCCAAGTATGATGGCGGTAGGCAGTTGAAAATCGATCTCCATCACCGGCGCCGAGCGCTCGTGCAGGGCGGTCGAGACGATCTGAATGCCGCTGGCTTTCAGCCAGTCGACGGTCGAAAAAATGCTCTTGACCCGGCAAATATTGACTTTTGCCAGGGCGCCGGCGGAAGCTTTCATGGCTTCTTCGTTGGCCGGGGCGGCGCCGGAAGTCGGCACGACCACGGCGTGTACGCCCAGGCAATAGGCCGAGCGGCAGATGGCGCCGAAATTGCGCACGTCGGTGACACCGTCGAGCAGCAGCAGGAGCGGGGTCAGGCCTTGTTCGTACAGGTGCGGCACGAGATCTTCCAGGGGCTGAAACTCGACCAGCGCCAGCCAGGCCGCCACGCCCTGGTGATTGCCGCGCACCATTTTGTTGAGCCGTTCGCGGGGCACGACTTGCAAGGGAATGTCGTGTTCGCGGGTCAGGTGCCGGATCTCTTTTTCCGTGTCGCCGCGCAGGCCTTGTTGAAAAAATACTTTTTCCACCGGCTTTCCGGCGCGGATGGCTTCGACAACGGGATGATGGCCGTATATGAGCATGAATATGGATTTGAAGCGGGAAAGATACGCCGTTTGAAAGGGTAGAGGGGCAACCGTTATTTTTTTGGCGGCCAGGTGAAACAGGGAACGGATTTATTTTTCAACTTTGCCCTACAAAGTGCTTTATGGACATGGATCAAGACGCGAAACAACAACTCGAACACCTGGCCGAAATGCGCGCTCTGATGGAGCGCAACAGTCGTTTTTTGAGCCTGAGCGGCTTATCGGGCGTATGGGCGGGGCTTTGCGCCCTGGCCGGCGTGGCGGCGGTGTACGCCTGGCTGGGTACGCGCCCTTTTGCCGGCAACGACGTGAGTTATTTCATTCGGGCGCTGCGCACGGAGCGTTGGGGCATGGGGTACAAGACCGCTTTTTTATCGATCGGAGGAGTTGTGTTGTTGTCGGCTCTCGCCGGCGGCGTGTATTTTACCTGGCGCAAGGCGCAAAAACGCGGCGTGCGGGCCTGGGACCACACCTCCCGCCGCCTGCTGTTGGCCCTGGCGATACCCTTGCTGGCGGGCGGTATTTTTTGTCTGGGAATATTATACTGGGATTTGCCGGCCCTGATCGCGCCGGCCACTCTGGTTTTTTACGGCCTGGCGCTGGTCAATGGCGGCAAATACACCCTGCACGACATCGAATACCTGGGCTTGTCGGAAATTGCCCTGGGCTTGCTGGGCGTATTTTTTCTGGGGCACGGCCTCGAGCTCTGGGCCGTGGGTTTCGGGCTGCTGCATATTCTGTACGGCGCCCTGATGTATGTCAAATACGAAGGTAAAACGGCATGAAAAACATCATTACTCAACTCAATCCTGCTTTCGACCACCGCAACCGGCTGGGCATTATGTCCATTCTGGTGGTAAACGATTGGGTGGAGTACAATACCCTGAAAGAGGCCCTCGACCTGACCGACGGAAACCTTGCCAGCCATCTTAAAGCGCTGGAAGCGGCGGAGTGCATCACGGTGCGGAAGGAATTTGTAGGGCGCAAACCCCGCACGACCTACGGCGTCACCGAACTTGGGCGGCAGGCCTTCCGGGTGCATCTGGACGCACTGGAGACCTTGTTAAAAATGAATGATGAATGATGAATGATGAATGATGAATCAAAAAACTTTCTACATGAATAATTTTGATCATACCACGGGTTTCAATAAAAAGTCTGATCCTTTGGGGGATCAAACTTTTAAGCTGGCCATTCGAATTGTAAGGCTTTGTCAACATTTATCAAGTCAAAAACAGGAATACATTATTAGCAAGCAGTTAATGCGTTCAGGTACTAGTCCCGGCGCTATGGTGAGAGAGGCAACAAATGCAGAAAGTGGCTGGGACTTTATTCATAAACTTGGCATAGCCCAAAAGGAGATAGGGGAAACCCAATATTGGCTGGAACTCCTTTGTGCAACGGGGTATCTAAATGAATCAGAGTTTCAATCCATTTACAAGGACACTGTCGCAGTTATGAAGCTATTGCGAAGTCCCATCCTGACCAAAAAGAAGAAACTCAGCCCGAAATGATTCATCATTCATCATTCATCATTCATCATTCATCATTCATCATTCATCATCACTTCCTCTTCACCCCTTCCAGAAACGGCACAAACCGAAAGGCATCCAGCATTTCCTCCCGAAATTCCGTCTCCGACACCCGCGTGATGCGGTACATATACTGCACGTCTTCCCCGACCGGTATCACCAAAATACCGCCTACGGCCAGTTGTTCCTTGAGCGGCTGCGGCACCACGGGCGCGCCGGCGGTCACGATGATTTTGTCGTACGGCGCAAATTCGGCAAGCCCTTTAGTGCCGTCGCGGAAAAAGCAGCGGATATTGGTAAAGCCCAGTTGTTCAAGTAGTTCTTTGGATTTGAGGTGCAGCGCTTCCTGCCGCTCTACGGTGAATACCCTTGCACCCATGGCCCCGAGAATCGCCGCCTGGTAGCCCGATCCGGTGCCGATTTCGAGTATACGGTCGCGTTTTTTGACCTCGAGAAGGGCTGACTGGTAGGCCACGGTGTAGGGCTGGGAAATGGTCTGCTGGTTGCCGATAGGGAAGGGTTTGTCTTCGTAGGCGTGCTCTTCAAATGCTTTGTCGAGAAAAAAATGACGCGGTACGGCGCCGATGGCCGTCAGCACCGCCTCGTCGCGGATACCCCGCTGTCGGAGCTGGTCAACGAGTTTTTTGCGCAATCCTTTGTGGCGGTAACTGTCAGTCATAGGGATGGATTCGATTGATTCGATTGTTCCGATTGATTCGATTGGGGGGCAAAGCTAAAAGCCTTTGCCAAAAATTTGCCTGACTCACCGGGAGTGATTCTCTTTGCAATCAACTTTAAACTTGAAACATACCGATTGATATGGCAATTCCGATCAAATTCGGCACCGACGGCTGGCGCGCCATCATTGCCGACGATTACACCGTAGACAACGTCATGCGTGTAGCCGAGGCTACCGCCTTGTTTATGAAGCAGCGCAAAATGAAAAAGGCGGTGATCGGCCACGATTGCCGCTTCGGCGGCCCCTTGTTCGTGAGCGCTACGGCGCGCGTATTGGGCGCCCATGGCATCCGCGTGTACGCCGGCACCGGATTTGTCTCTACGCCGATGGTTTCGCTCGGCGTGGTCAAACTCAAAGCCGACCTCGGAATCGTCATCACGGCCAGCCACAACCCGCCTTCCTACAACGGCTACAAGCTCAAAGCAGCCTACGGCGGCCCCATGATTCCTTCGGATATTGCCGAGGTAGAAAAACTTATACCCGACGCTTGTACGCTGAAAGAGGTGCCGACGATTGGCCAGTTGGTGGAGAAAAAACTGTTTCAGGATGTCGACCTCGAAACCATGTACCTCCGTCACGCGAAGAAAAACTTCGACCTCCGCAGCATCAAACAAAACGCCGGCCGATTGGCCTACGACGCCATGTACGGCGCCGGCCAACGCGCCGTGCGCAAACTGCTGCCCAAATCGGTTTTCCTGCACTGCGACGAAAACCCGGGCATGCACGGTCAGGCGCCCGAACCTATCCATCGCAACCTGCTGGAACTCAGCCAAACCATCAAAAAGAACCCGAAAATCACCGCCGGCCTCGCCAACGACGGCGACGCCGACCGCATCGGGATGTACGACGAAGACGGCAACTTCGTCGACAGCCACCACCTGCTGCTTATCCTGCTGCTGTACCTCTACAAGTACAAAAACATGCGTGGAAAGGTCGTTTTCACCTTTTCCGTGACCGACAAGATGAAAAAGATGGCCGAACAATTCGGGTTGCCGTACGAAATCACCAAAGTCGGGTTCAAATACATCGCCGAAATCATGACCAAAGAAGACGTGCTCGTGGGCGGCGAGGAATCGGGCGGCCTGGCCGTCAAAGGCCACATCCCCGAACGCGACGGCATCTGGATGGGTCTGCTGGTACTCGAATTCATGGCCAAAACCGGTAAAACGGTCAAAGGCCTCGTGGAGGAAGTGTACAAGGAAGTGGGCAAATTCGCTTTCGACCGCGACGATCTGCACATCAAGGAATCGCAAAAACAAGCCGTCATCGCCGCTTGCAACAGCCGGGCCTACAAAGCATTCGGTTCGTACAAAATCCAGGGTGTGGAAGATGTCGACGGCTGGAAATTCCTGCTCGGCGACGAAAAATGGGTCATGATCCGCGCTTCCGGCACCGAACCGGTGCTGCGCGTATATGCCCAGGGCCCCGATTTGGCCGAATGCCGGCGGATGCTGGATGCGGCGAAGGAGACGATTTTGTGAGAATGATGGATGATAAATGATGAATCTGGCGTACTTGTAGTATTGTGAAGATTGATCTCGGGAAAGTCGTGCATTTCTACCGATGGTTTGATGGTAGTTGATGCACGACTTTTCTGAGTACCTTCTGATTGTTTTGCCATTAAAAAACCTGCCATGACCGACACAAAACCTGAATTGATTTACGAATACCTCAAAAAGGTTCGTTCGGCCAATTCCTGCTGGCTCATTTCAAATGCTTCGAGCGTTTCGAGTAAGGTGTCGCCCGGCGGAGAGAGCAGTTCGCGGGCAAGTTGAATGTCCTCAATATTGTGCTGGCGGTGCGTCATGGGAATAGAGCATTTTTTTATTTCAAATTAAATTCTTTTCCTGCCGCCATCGCCCCCCTGATCACCGCCAGCACCTCTTCCCTTTCCTTCCCTTCCAGCGGCAGTCTGGGCGCCCGCACATGCTCGGTACCGAGCCCGGCTTCGGCTTGTGCCAGTTTGATGTATTGCACCAGTTTGGGGTGAATATCCAGTTCGAGCAGGGGCAAAAACCAGCGGTAGATGCGCAGGGCTTCCTCGTGGCGGCCAGCATTGGCCAGTCGGTAAATAGCCACGGTTTCGCGCGGGAAGGCATCCACCAAGCCGGCAACCCAGCCGTGCGCGCCCATCAGGAGGCTTTCCAGCGCCAGGGTATCCACGCCGCACAGGATTTTGAAGCGGTCGCCGAATCGGTTGAGCATGCGGGTCACGTTGCTCACGTCGCGCGTGCTTTCCTTCACGGCCTGCACCGTGGGCCAATCGGCCATGACCTCGAACATATCGAGCGTCACGAGGATTTTGTAGTCTACCGGGTTGTTGTAAATTATAATCGGCAGGGGAGTGGCCTCTGCCACGGCGCGGAAATAGGCGAGCGTTTCGCGGTCGTCGGCCTTGTAGCGCATGGGTGGCAGCAGCATGAGGCCCGCAGCGCCGCAGCGTTCGGCTTCACGGGCGGCAGCGACGGCGCCCTTGGTGGTTTGTTCGGCGATGTTCATCACCACCGGCGCCCGGCCTGCTACCTGTTCAACGGTGTGGCGCACCAGCGCATATTTTTCTTCATTCAACAAACTGCTGGCTTCTCCGAGCGTGCCGCCCAGAATCACGCCGTCGACGCCGGCATCGAGCTGGGCGTGCAGGTTTTTGTCAAATACGGCATAATCAATGGCTTCACCATCGGGTGTGAAAGGCGTCGTCAGGGCGGGATAGACGCCGTGCCAGTCGGGAGTTTTTGTCGGCATAATCAACAGAAGGGTAGTAAAATGGTAAAAGGACGCTCAAATGTAAATTGCTTTTACCACCCTTCTGTACGGCGGGCTCAATCTTGTAACCGCCCGATTTTATGCTTTTTCTCCCACAAATAAAAAATACTGCCACAAGCCCGCCGCTGCCGACCGGGTGCTGAAATACAAGGTTTGAAAACGTTCCTGCAAGGCCGGCAACAAATGGCCGTCCATCCGCACGTGGTTGTGGCGCATCCAGCGCCGAAACAGCCCGCTCGGCGTGTTGTGAAAATCCACCACGGCAATTTTTCCACCCGGGTGCAAATCCTGAACAGCCCGGTCAAGGGCTGCTTCCCAGCCGGGATTGAACATCGTCAGTGAATAGGAAAACAAAACGACGTCGATCGGCTCGTTCAGTGCAAACGTATTCGGCGCATAGGGCGCTTCGAACAGCCTGATTCTGCGCGAATAGGCCAACGTTGAACGGGTTGCGCGTGCCAGCATGTCTTTCGAAACATCCACGCCGATCAGTTGCAGGCCGGGATATTGTCTGGCCAGCCGGACCAGGTTCCGACCGGTTCCGCAGCCGACCTCCAGCAGGGTTTGCCGGCTGTCGGCGCGCAATTCGAGGCGGCGAAGGAGTTCGTTTCGGCCATGCAGAAAACTCCAGCGGGTGGCATCGTACCAAAAGGCTTGCCGGCTGTAATATTTTTGCATGTTTTCCGGTTGACGATTGGCGGGTTCTGGTACTAAGGAACTGATTTTCATAGCATAACGAGATTGAAAGTTGAACCTTTTCCTGACACCTTTTCAGGGCAAATCAAGCACCGAAACTCCCTTCTTCATGGAAGAATTACGCCAGCCCAGGTACTTGCATAAGTGCCTACCCGGTCGGTAACATGAACCGCCTGTGTGGCTTCGTGGTCGAAACGCACTTTTTCATGCACGAACGCGGGCAGAAAGTCGGGCTCGTAAGAGGCCGACCGCAAAAGAACCCGGGCGCCGGGCGCCGCGTTGGCGAAGATAAGCCGCCATTCTTCTTCCAGGGCATGCTGAAGGTGCGATGCCAGCCAGTCCTGATGGTCCAGTAAGATGAAATGGGTGTATTGCCCCGGATTTTGCTGCAAAAACTGGCTGAACGAACGGGTGTGTGTCGTGATTCGGCCCACGCGTGATTGTAAGGGGGCAAAATTGGCGGCATCCAGATAGGTCGGGCAGCAGTCTGCCTGATAATGGCCGTCAAAATACAGTTTCCAGAAGTAGTTATCCGTCATAGGCAGCTCGGCAAAAACCTGTCGGAGACATTGGCGCAAGTATCCCGTCATGCCGTCTTCAAATCGTTGAGCCGCCAGATATTGCTGACTTTTAGGCACGCCTAACATGCTCTGTATCAAATGCCGGCGCATCAGCCAGCTGACAAAGCGGTTGAGGAATTTCGGCTCCAGTTGTTCGTACAACAGGCGTTGTTCGTCGAGCGTTCCGGCCTCAAAAAGCTGTCGGACCAGGCGCGACAGTTCTGGCCGGGTATGGATCCATTGGCGGATGAGCCATGCTACTGTGCCGCTGCTGCCGCGCCAGTAAAAGGAAGAGCGCAGGCCTTTTTTTTCAAAATAGGATAGGTTTTGCGACCAATATTGGGCCGTTTCAGGATTGCGCAGCCGGGGGCGCGCCAAATCCTCAAAAATAGCGCTGGCTTGCGGCGTACCGCCTTTCCCAAAAAAGGCAAACAAGGCTTCGAAATCACCTGCCTCAATCAAAGCAATTTTGAGTTCCAGCAGCGCATTTTGCCGCGGGTTGAGGTCGACGCAATGGATTTCTGCGCAATCGTCGAGTAAATATTCCAGCGCATTGCAGCCTGCGCTGGTGAGCATAGCCACCCGGCTTTCGGGGCCAAACTGCATCAGCCGCCGATCGCAGCGCGGGTCTTCCCAGCAGGTATTATACACCAGTGTATTGCCGTGGATATGGCGAAATAAACGCTCCTGAACGCTTGAAGCTAATCCCATACTCGTCTTTTTAGCCCACAAAAGTAGGGTGACCTTTGCCCCCGGCTCCGAAATCCAGGTTAAGTTTGCTTGAAGGATGGAGTACAAATCTGTTCATTCTATGGTTTATGCACAAGCCATTTTTCCACAAAATGCCTCAAATTTGCGCCCGATTATAAAACAGCAACTTTCCTCACTGGAATGAAATACCACTTTCCCGATTTCGTCGCCAAATTCCCGCCAGTCAGCATGCCCGTGACCCTCGGGGAAGATACACACCACACGTTCAGCACGGAAAACGAGCCGCTACCGGTCGATATGGTCGAACAATTTATCCTCCCGACCAACGACCCCGGCACGCCCGACGATGAGTTTACGGAGTATGTACCCTGCTTCTCCATCGACGACACCGAAAGTTTCGTCGCCCTGGTGTGGTGGCGCGCCGGCTTGCTCAATTATGAGTACGTACTGGCTACTTTTTCGGCAAAAGGGGAATTGATCGGCCGGCGTATCGTGGCATTTACCCGCGTAAACGGCGAAAAAGTCAGCCGCGCCGTGGCGACGATCGACGAAGACTGGGTGGTCTTTATCGCCGAGGGCGAATCCAGCGGCAGCGACGATTTTTTTGACCCCACCAGCTCCAAAACGTACGACGTGGAAATTATGGGGGATGGGGAGATAGTTTGAATGTTGAGGATGCGAGGATTTGAGGATGCGAGGATTTGACAAAAGGTTTATTCCTTCTCTTCGTTGTTGTTGGCTAATTGGTTAAAAAAGATTCAAGAGCAAGAGTTCGTTGAATTATCAAAACCGCAAAAAATTACGCTTATCGAGAGAAAAAGAGCATTCTTTTTAAGCCCCTCCTCGATAATTCAGAATAGTCGAGAGAAGGAATAAACCTTTTGTCAAATCCTCGCATCCTCGCATCCTCGCATCCTCAAATCCTCGCATCTTCACCCCTCGCATCCTCACCCAAACCGACCGCTCCAGAACTTTAACGCATCAATAGGTGGGTCTGGCACTAATTTTGACCCTCATCGACCGCTTTTAATCCTTCTAATCCTTCCGATGCGTCCGATTCCCATGCCCGATCACCCTGTGCGAGTTTTCCCGATGCCGATTGTTCGCCGGCTTTCCGTCGTCGCGTTCCTGTTGCTTGCCGCCTCGGCCCTGCAATCGCAGACTTGCGCACTGATTTGTAAAAACAACCTGCAAGTCGCCCTGAATGGCGTGGGGCAAGCCTACATCAGCGAACAATTGATCGCCCCCACGGCCGCTACCTACTGCCCTGGCACGCTTTCCCTTTCCCTTTTTGACGAAAATGAAGAACCTGCGCCCAACCCGCTGACGTGCGCATATTTGAACCAAACCATCACTGTAGTGGTGGAACACGTCGCTACCGGCAACACCTGCTCCGGTACGCTGGAAGTGCGGGATTATTTGCCGCCGATCCTCAATTGCCCGGCCAAATACGTGCTGTGTACACAAAATACCTCCCCTGTCGAAATCGGTTTTCCGTCCATGAGCGACAATTGTACGTCGGCAGGTGGCCTTTTAGCCGTGTACAGCGACCAGATGACGGATTTGCCCTGCGGCGCGAGTGCCGGCGGACAAGCCGTGACGGCGCGTATCGATCGCAGCTGGCAGGTGACCGATTCCAGTTCGAACACCAGTACCTGCGTGCAGCAGATTTGGGTGAAAAGCGCACTATTGTCCGACGTGACATTCCCGCCCAACCTCGATGGTTTCCAGTCGGCCCCGCTCGATTGTAGTCAAAACCCCGGCGACCTGGGCCTCACCGGGGTGCCCACCATCGAGGGGCAAGCGATTGCTGCCAACGGAAATTGCGACCTGGCTGTTTTTCAAAGCGATCAGATCATCGCCAATTGCGGCACGGCCAGTTATTCGGTGCTGCGTACCTGGGCCGTGAGCGATTTTTGCGGAGGCGGTACCGTTCAGCACGTACAAGTCATTCAGATTGAAGACCATACGCCCCCGGTGATTACGCCTCCGGCCGATATGACATTCGGCACGACCGATTTCAATTGCTCCGGCTGGGTGACCTTGCCTGCCGCTACTGCTACCGACGATTGTTCGGCGGTCGTTATTCAGCCGTCCTGGACGTATGGTACGGGCTATGGTCCTTTTCTGGCGCTCGAAGGCGAGCACATCGTAACCTACACGGCAACCGACGCCTGCGGCAATACGGCTTCCGCCACGGCAAAGGTGACGGTGGTCGACGACGATCCACCGCAGGTCATCTGTACAACCGAGTTGCAGGTGGCTGTTTCGGCCAACGGACTGGGTTTTGTACTGCCGGCCTCGCTGGATGCCGGCGCCTGGGATAATTGCGGCCTGTTACTACTCGAAGTGAGCCGCGACGGTGAAAATTTCAGTCCGGCAGTACAGGTCAATTGCACCGACGTGGGCGCCACGCTTCCCGTTACGCTTCGCGCGACAGATGGCGTGGGGCTTGAAAATTTCTGCGTGGTGGACGTGGTGGTGCGCGATTTTGTAAAACCCACCCTGAATTGCCCGGCAGCCGTGAGCCTCAACTGCGGCGCCGATGTTCAGAATATTCAAATAACCGGGCAAGCCTCGGCAACCGACAACTGTGCGCTGCAAAGCCTGACATTTTCCGACGCAAGCAACCTCAACGCCTGCGGCGTGGGTACGATACAACGAATCTGGACGGCGACAGATGCCGAAGGGAATACCAAAACCTGCCTGCAACAAATTACCTTGAACACGATCAGCACCATCAGTGTGCAATTTCCGCCCAACCTGACCCTCACCAACTGCGCCGATCCTGCCGGTCTGTTACCCGCCGCGACCGGTCAGCCGCTTATCGGCGGGCAATCGTGTTCTCCGGTCTCTGTGACGTATACCGATCAGGTCTTGTCTGCGCCGCCACCTGCCTGTTACAGTGTGCTGCGCCGCTGGAAAGTGATCGACTGGTGTGTGTACAACGGCGGAACGGCCGGTATCTGGGAACAGGCCCAACTCCTGACTATCCAGGATCAAACTGCGCCCGCACTCGGCCTGCCACCCGACCTCAGCGTCGACGTGCCGCCCGGAGCCTGCTCCGCCCAGGTCAGCCTGCTGCCGGCAGTGGCGACCGATTGCAACGCGAGTATCGTCTTGACCAACAACAGCCCTTTTGCAAGTGCTTCGGGCGCCAACGCATCCGGCATTTATCCTGTCGGGCTTCATCAGGTGGTTTTTACGGCTACCGACGGCTGCGGCAACAGCGCACAGGCGACTTTGTCGATCCTGGTGCGCGACCTGATCGCTCCGGCGCTCACTTGCCTGCCCGGTGTGACGCTCACGCTGGACCAAAATGGAACTGCGACCCTGACGCCTTCGGTATTGGTGGGTAACCTCTCCGACAATTGCACACCAGCCGCCGACCTGCAGATCACGGCAACGCCCGTCAGTTTTGATTGCGCCTCGGTTGGGCCACAGCCCGTGCTGGTCACGGCAACCGATCTTGCGGGCAATATTTCGGCTTGTCAGGCCAATATCGCCGTGCTGGCGCCCCCGGGTATTTGTAGCCCCAATGCCTATAATATAATAGGCACGATTCGTACCGAAACGCAACACCCCGTGGCCTTCGTGCCGGTGGTACTCCAGCAAGGGCCGGCTGCGCAACAGGCACTCGCCGACACTTCGGGCGTTTTTCAGTTCAACAACCTGCCGGATGACACGACCCTGCTGCGCCCGCAGTACAGCGAAGACTGGCTCAATGGCGTCTCGACTTTTGACCTGGTTCTGATTTCAAAACATATCCTGGGAATACAGCCGCTGAACTCTCCCTACAAGATGATCGCTGCCGACGCCAATCGTTCCAATTCGATTACCACTTTCGATATCGTATTGCTGCGCAAATTGCTGCTTGGCGTAAGCGATACGCTCGACGGCAATACTTCCTGGCGATTCGTCGATGCAGATTATGTGTTTCCCGACCCGAACAATCCGTTTTCCGGCGTTTTTCCGGAAAGCATCAGGCTTGACAGTCTGACAACGGCGCCCGATTCTACCCGTTTTATCGGCCTGAAAGTGGGAGACGTCAACAATTCGACACTTCCGGTGCTGTCGGTGCAAGGCAATCCTTCGAACCGTATGTCGGGCGAAATGCAAGGCGCTGCGCAGCCGGATGACCTGCCAGAACCTTCCGGGGAAGAAAACAGGAGAAAAAAGAATGCCCTGGCCGCCAAATTGGAACGGTTTTTGGAACTGAATTCAAAAGAGTAACCGTTTCCTTGTCATAAGCAACCGTTCCTTTTTTTGCGAAAAAAAATCAAAATCCATGCAACCGATTTCAAAGAGGCGCGTATATTTGTGCACGTTTTCAGCGATAATCCTGCTGGAAAACATAATCCGTAATAATCTCATGAGCGATTGGCGCTTGAACTTTCATCTCCTTGTTCGCGCCAGAATTAAAGCCCGACTCGAAGGCAAATTTCCCCTCGCTCTATTTGTTCCTCAACCGATTCAACAGAACATGCTTTCTGTTTATCGGCCGGTTTCATACGGCATACGCTGTTTGAATACCACGCAAGTAAACCGATTCTGTTAATCCAAATAGGCTTAGCCTTCTTTGAGTCCTGCTTTAATCATATGAAAAAAACTGCTACCAGTTGTTGTTTTCGCCACACGGTTTTGTCATAACGAAGTATTGACTGCACGGGAACTGCCCTGCTATCAATGCTTTTTTTATTTTCCTGAAAAACCGGTCAATTTGCCACAAAACATACATAATATATTTTCACCATTTTTTCATCAACTATTTCTTAACATCATGAAAAGAATGAGTTCAATTCGCGTCATGCAAATGCTGGCTGTGCTGGCTTTCATGACTTTCATGGGGATTACGAGCGCCACTGCTCAATCGTTTCTGCCTACTGATCAGGCGGTAGTGAAGATTGACCAGACTGTTGACGCGTTGACGAATCCCGCACCCCCTACATCGAACGGTACGCTGCAGCCTGCCACTGGCGCTCCGACGCGTACGGTTACGAATGACGAAGTTGTTCGCGTAATGCGGATCAACTATTTGATCGACGTGAAGAACCAGATCAAGCAAGGCGCCCAGACTGGCCCGGCCATTGAGGCTACGTACGGCTGGCTTTCGCAACAGTTGAACGGCCGCAACCCGGCTGTGTTGAATCAGACGTACAATTATGTGAAAG
>JAEUUU010000051.1 GCA_016787345.1 Saprospiraceae bacterium
CCTCCCCCTCCGCACTTTCGTCGTCGTTTTTTTCTGTTGTACGTGACCTTTCGGGCCGGTGCGGGTCGTGGTCGTCCGTTTGGCTTTGACGTTGCCGTTTTTGCCGCGCACGGTTGTGGAACTCGTGGTTTTTGTACCGCCGCGCGGGCCGTGAGAGACCGTACGGGTATGCACAACCGTGGAATGTGTGCGGCGCGGCGCATACACGGCGTGTGCGCGATGTACGCGGTGCACCGTCACTACATGGCAGTGCGCGCGATATGGCCGCACCCGGACGTGGTACCAGCCCCAGGGATGCGGACGCCAGGGGCGCCACCAGGTCGGGTAAACCCGCCAGCGCCAGGGCGACACGTAGGCGACGTACCCCGGGCGGTACACGAAGCGCACCGAAGGCCAGAGCCAGACATTCACAACGATGCGAACAGGCTGATGCGTCATAGCGGGGCCATGACGGCCCTCCTGGCTGCGTTCTTCTTCAAACGGCTCCGCAATCAGCTGTTTGCCGTACACCGCCTCGTCGCCGATGATCTGGAGGGTGGCTTCCTCGGCGCCGGTTTTTTCGATCTCGATCACGGCTACATCCTGCGATTCGGTTTCGCTGACGGGCACCTGCAGCACGATGGCATGCACGTCGCCCGCCATGTTGTCGATCACGCGGATGTAGTCGATCTCGCCGTCTTCGTTGAGGTCGAGGTTGTTGACGGTGTTTTCTTCGGAGTTGAGCAGTTTCTCAAATTCTTCGGGCGACTGGGCCTTTTTGAATAGCTCCACCGCCGCTTCGAGGCTAAAACCGTCGCCGGGCAGGCCGGTGCTGTCGGCCGTATCCTGGGCGAAGATTGAAAGGGAAAACAGGGGAAAAAGCAGGACGCACAGGAGTGTCCGGATGTGGTTAGTTTTCATGGTTAACAGTAATATGGTTAGAAAAAATCGGTCAGTTGTAACAGGGTTATGAAGGGCTTTGACCCGGAAACGTTATTTGGGTTTAATGACCGGTACAATTTGCTCCTTTTTTATAAAAAACAATCGCCCCGGCTTGCAGGAAGCCGGGGCGAGGGGGATGTTTCATAGTTTGTATTGAAAAAGCAGATGGCTTTACTCTTCGTCGTCGCCATCGTCGCCGGCGCCGTTGAGTACGGCTTTGGCGGCGCCGGCTTTGGTAGCGGCAGCGCCGGCAGCGATTTTTTCTTTGATCTTCTTTTCGATCTCGACGGCTGTTTCCGGGTTGTCGAGCAGGAATTGTTTCGCAGCGTCACGTCCCTGGGCGATTTTGGCGCCTTCGTAACTGTACCAGGCGCCGCTTTTTTGGATCACGTCGTACTGGCTACCGAGGTCGACGATTTCACCGGCTTTGGAGATGCCTTCGCCGAAGACAATCTCGAATTCGGCTATGCGGAAGGGCGGGGCCAGTTTGTTTTTCACAATTTTTACTTTGACCTGGTTGCCGATTACGTTGCCGTCTTTGTCTTTGATGCCACCGCCGGAGCGCCGGATGTCGAGTCGGACGGAGGCGTAGAATTTGAGGGCATTACCGCCGGTCGTTGTTTCGGGGTTGCCGAACATTACGCCGATTTTTTCGCGCAGCTGGTTGATAAAGATGCAGCAGCAGCCGGTGCGACCGATGGCGGCGGTGAGCTTGCGCATGGCCTGGCTCATAAGACGGGCCTGAAGACCGACTTTGGAGTCGCCCATTTCACCTTCGATCTCGGAGCGGGGCACGAGTGCGGCCACCGAGTCGACCACAACGATGTCGACAGCGCCGGAACGGATCAGGTTTTCGGCGATTTCGAGGGCTTGTTCGCCGTTGTCCGGCTGGGAGATAAGCAGGTTGTTGACGTCGACGCCCAGTCCTTCGGCGTAGAAGCGATCGAAGGCGTGCTCGGCATCGATGATGGCGGCGATACCGCCTTTTTTCTGGCATTCGGCTACTGCGTGGATCGCCAGTGTGGTTTTACCGGACGATTCCGGGCCGTAGATTTCGATGATACGGCCTTTGGGATAACCGCCGCAGCCGAGGGCCAGGTCGAGGCCCAGCGAGCCGGATGGAATGACCTCCACTTCGATGGCCTGGCGGTCGCCGAGGCGCATGATGGTGCCTTTGCCGTAGGTTTTATCAAGCCGGTCGATGGTGGCCTGTAGGGATTTAAGTTTATTTTCTCTTTCGTCTGCCATGTTTGAGGCTGTTGGTAAATGGTAAAATTTGAAGACCCAAAGTTAAAACAAAAAGTTGTTTTGAAAATGTTTTTTAAAAAATTTTCAAGAAAAAAGTTTTAAAAAGGCATTATTTGACGGCATAACCGCTGTGTTCGCGCAGGTATTCGGGGTGAAAGGCAATGACGATGTCTTTTTTTTCAATCCCGCTACCCGCCAGCATTTCGGCTAACACCATTTCTGTTTGATTTTGTTGTATCCAGATTTTTCCATCGGGAGCGATATCGATATGGATGAGTACTTGATAATAAAATTTACCGCCTGACCATCCAACAGATACCAGCAGGAAGTGATTGTTTTTAACATCGACGACAGCCTGGTATGTAATTCCCTCACCGGGTGTACTATTCACCAGTTGTGCTTTCCCTTCAATCAGTTGGGCCAGAAGTCTTTGATATTTATGGATTTTATTATTTAAAGTCCCCATCGCAGAACTGTTTTATCTATTGGATTGTACACGATCAGACGAACATCATAAAAGTGTATCGAATTACGAATTCCTTGCCGGCTAAATTCAGACAAATATATGTCTTCCGGGACAGCCAGAAGCATTTTGCGATCAGGTTCCACCATGTTAAGCGCCAACCTGTAATTCAGATACTGCCCCAGTATACCATGAAAAGCATGGGCAAATGAATCTTCAAAATAGCTTTTGACTTCCACTGCTATTTTCAGGAAGCCTGACTCGGCAGCAATAACTTTTTCTGCGCCAAAGTCGAGTTCCCACTGCGGATCATATTTGCGCATCACGTACGGATCATGCGTGATGGCAAAACCTTCGTTGAGTAGAACATCTTGTACCGTACCGTGAAAATAATCCTTCGCCATGCCAGCGCCATTTCCCCAAAGATATTCACGCAGTTTCCATACCACCCCCTGCGCCTGAAAATTTATTTCAAAAAACAGAATCGAAACTTACAACTTAAAAGCCTGATTTTCAAATCGTTTTACAGCTCTTTTCGAAGTCGCGCCACCGGGATATTCAGTTGTTCGCGGTACTTGGCCACGGTGCGCCGGGCGATGTTGTAGCCTTTTTTGAGGAGCAGCGACTTGAGTTTTTCGTCGGAGAGCGGGCGGCGTTTGTTTTCTTCGCCGATGAGGTCGGTGAGGATCTTTTTGACCTCGATGGTGGAGACTTCCTCGCCGTCCTGGGTCTGGAGGCTTTCGGAGAAAAACTCCTTGAGGCGTTTGGTGCCGAATTCGGTCTGGACGTATTTGGAATTGGCCACGCGCGAGACGGTGGAAATATCGAGGCTGGTGGTATCGGCGATGTCTTTGAGGATCATCGGCCGTAGTTTCTTTTGGTCGCCGGTGAGGAAGTATTCCTGCTGGTGGTCGAGTATGGCGCCCATCGTGAGCATCATGGTTTGCTGGCGCTGTTTGATGGCGTCGATAAACCATTTGGCGCTGTCGATCTTCTGTTTGATGAAGAGGATGGCTTCTTTTTCTTTTTTATTGGGGCGGCGGCCGTTGCGGCCAGAGTTGAAGGCGCGCAGCATTTCGCGGTAGTGGTCGTTGATGCGCAGGTCGGGGGCGTTGCGGGCGTTGAGGGTGAGTTCGAGTTCGCCGTCGCGGTTGTGCACGAGGAAGTCGGGCACGACGTAGTTGAGGGCGCGGTCGCCGCGGGTAGCGAAACCGCTGGCGGGTTTGGGGTTGAGTTTCAGGATTTCGTCGATAGCGACTTTAAGATCGTCTTCATCGAGGTTGAGGGCCCGGCAGAGGCGGGTGTAGTGTTTTTTGGTGAATTCGTCGAAGTAGTCGTTGATGATGCGCTGCGCGATTTCGATGGCGAGGCGTTCTTCGTACGACACGCCGGATTCGGAGCGGAGTTTGGCGCGGAGCTGGAGCAGGAGGCATTCCTGCAGGTCGCGTGCGCCGGTGCCTGGCGGGTCGAACTGCTGAATTTTGGCCAGAATGTGTTCGATTTCGGATTCATCGGTGGAGATATTCTGGCTGAACAGCAGGTCGTCGACCATGGCCGTGGGGTCGCGGCGGAGGTAGCCGTCGTCGTCGATCGAGCCGATAACCTGCAGGGCGATGGCGTGTTCGCGTTCGTCTTTGAGCCGCAGGAGGCCGAGTTGTTGTTCGAGGTATTCGTGAAAAGTGCTTTCAGAAATGATGGGGATGGTGCGCTCTTCCTCTTCGCCGCCGCGGTCTTCGCCGCGTGTTTTGTAGGTACTGGGATCGTCTTCGATAAAATCGCGGAGGTACTCATCCATCCCGAAGTCATCGTCGCCATCAGGCTCGGAGAGGCTTGCGCTGTCGTCGTCGGCATAGTCATCGGCCGTGTCACGGTCGATTTCATCCAATGCCTCGGCGGTATTGCCCTCGGATTCGGGGGCGCTGTCGTCGGATTCTCCCGATTCGGCTTTTTGTTCGCGGGCATAATAGTCGGCGTCGGCGTCGCCGAGGTCCATACTCGACATTTCATCGAGCAGCCCGTCGTGGTCGTCACCTTCTTCGAGTGCCGGATTGGCTTCAAGTTCTTCCTGGATACGCTGTTCGAGCATGGCCGTCGGTATCTGGAGCAGTTTCATGAGCTGAATCTGCTGGGGCGACAGCTTTTGCTGCATTTTTTGGCTGAGCGTCTGTTTCGGTCCGTACATCGACATCGGGCGAAGCGGGGGATTGGTAGAATTTGGTCAAAAAAAAGTATGATTCGTCACAGCCGGTGCGGCCGCCCTCAAAAGGGAGGCCAATTTCGATATTTTGTCGGATCAAATTTGACCCGGGCAAGCGACTTTAAAAATCACTATTTTTTAAAAAACTGAATACCAAATTTTTACATAAAAAATTCACCCTTTGCGGGGTATGATTTTTTTTCTAAAAATTTCGGCAAGGTTAGGGAAAAACCGCTTTCCGGGCCAGAAGTTTAACACGCCGCGACAGATTTTTTTTGCAGAAAGGAAACTTTACGATCGATTCGGGCCTTAATTGACGGAACTTTGCGGACCAAGCACCCCTACCCCGCTTCTCAATTTCTGTATGGCCAAAGACTGGACCCTGGGCGAAAAAAGCGCCTCCCTTAAAAAAGAAACCGAACACGCCGTGCTCGTGGGGCTCATTACGCCCGACGTGACCGAAACACAGGCACAGGAATACCTCGACGAACTGGAGTTCCTGGCTATGACCGCGGGCGCGGAAACCATGCGGCGTTTTACGCAGCGACTGCAACATCCCGAGCACACGAGTTTTATCGGTAAAGGCAAAGTGGAAGAAATCCGGCTTTACCTCGAACGCCACGAAGAGATCAACATGGTCATCTTCGACGACGACCTGACGGGCAAACAAACCAACCACCTGGAAGAAGCTTTGAAGGTGAAGATCGTCGACCGCTCCTCGCTCATTCTCGACATATTTGCCAACCGCGCCCAAACGGCGCAGGCCAAAGCCCAGGTCGAACTGGCCCAGATGAAATACCTCCTGCCCCGCCTGCGCGGCCTCTGGACCCACCTCGAACGCCAGCGCGGCGGTATCGGCATGCGCGGCCCGGGTGAAACCCAGATCGAAACCGACCGCCGGATCGTGCAACAACGCATCAAAAACCTGGAAGAACGCCTCAAGGACATCGACCGGCAGTCGCAAACGCAGCGCAAAACCCGCGGCGAACTCATTCGTGTTTCGCTCGTCGGTTACACCAACGTGGGCAAAAGCACGCTGATGAACCTGATCAGCAAATCGACCGTGCTGGAGGAGAATAAACTCTTCGCCACACTCGATACCACGGTGCGCAAGGTCGTGTTCGGCACCATGCCCTTCCTGCTGTCCGATACCGTCGGGTTTATCCGAAAACTGCCGCATCACCTGGTCGAGAGTTTTAAAAGCACGCTCGACGAAGTGCGCGAAAGCGACCTTTTGCTGCACGTGGTCGATCTAGCCCACCCGCAATGCGAAGACCATATCCGCACCGTGCAGTCGACGCTGAAAGACATCGGCGCGGCCGACAAACCCACGCTGATGGTATTCAACAAGATCGACCTGTACCGAGAGCGCTTTTTCGACGATCTGCTCGACGCTGCCACACGCCGCGAACTGGAGGCCGAATTGCGCGAACGCCTGCGCAATACCTTCGGCGAAAACGTCTTCATCTCCGCCCGCAGCAGGGAAGGCATCGAAGAACTGCGCGAACGCATGACGCGATTGATCAAAGAGGCTTATGTGATACGTTATCCGCACCAGGTGAAATCCTGGTAAGCCGGACAGCAACCTTTTTGCAGCAGACAGGGTCAAATCGGGGTGTTCAATACCTCACCAAATTTTTCAACGACCATGTCTGCCAACCTATTGACGACCCCGAAGGGCATTCTTCTTTTACTTCTGACCATTCGTTTTCATTCGCTTTTTGCCCAGGCGGTCGGCAACGTCGATGCTGCCGCTTTGCTCGAAGAATTACCCAAACCACCTGCCGATTGGCCGGCCGCGACCGCGCGGGTTTATCCCGACCATACCAATACACCCCAAACGGCCGGGTTTTACCAACCCTGGCAAACGCGACTGGAAACCGCCGCTCAACAGATCCAAAGCCTGACGATGGATTTTTACCGACGCTACCCCACCGGCGTCAGGCCATCCGCCCCCGTCTCATCGAACGTTTCCGCAGCCCAGCAATCCGCCATGGATGCCGCCACGACCGATCTCGCCCAAAAGATGATGAATGATCCCGCTTTTGCTCAGGAATTTGCGCGCAAAAGCGAAGCGGAACAACAAGCTTACATCACGCAATTATTGGCGCAAAAAGGCATTCAGCCCGCAAAGGGCAATGCCAACACGCCTTCGAACATACCGCCCGGCCTCGACATCGACTGGGCGGGCATGTGCACCGAACTGATGCAATCGGGCGCCGACCCGAATCGCCGGGCAGCCCAAACGGCCTTGCAACAACGCTACGCAGCGCGACATGCCGAAACCGACGCCTGGGCCGAGGCAGAGATCAAAAAACTGCCCATGATCTCCTTCGGCGAATACGGACACGATCACGACCCCGAGAAGGTCAAAGCCATTCGGGAAGAAGCCGCCCGCCGGCACCGGCAACTGGGCGAGGAACAGTGGAAAGAGGCGCTCCCCCTGCTGGCGCAATACCGCCGTGAAACCCTCGGCCGGATCGCCCCCCTGAACGATGCGCTCAAAAAGGTAGATTACGGCAGGTCGTACGACTTCGGCTTGCACTACCCTATGGTGTTGAATACGCAAGAGTTCCTGCTCAAAGAAGCGTATGAACTGAAAGAAAACGAGATTCGGCTGATGGAAGAATGCGCTGCGTGGAAGTTTTGGAGGTAAACTAGGCTGTCGCGTCGGCGTCTCCCCCGACCGGCCGATGCGGCCGCAACCAAAAAACTCCCTATATTTGCCCTGCGAACTACTGGCCTTTCCGACTGTTGTCCGGAAAGGCTTTTTTATCCTGAATAAATACCTTTTACCGTTTATGGAAAATTTGGAAAAAATCGAATCGAACCATACCCAGGAAGTACCCGAACAAACCCCTGCCGGCAACCGAAAAATGAAGAGCTGGACCAAGTTGCGCGGCGAAAATGCCTGGACGATGTTCAAGGTCATGGCTGAATTTGTCGACGGCTTTGAAGTACTGAACAATGTCGGGCCCTGCATCTCGATCTTCGGATCGGCGCGCACCAAGCCGGGCAGTTATTATTACGAACTCGCCACCCGCATCGCCGCCAAACTGACGGAAGAAGGCTATGGCATCATCACCGGCGGCGGCCCCGGCATTATGGAGGCCGGCAACAAGGGCGCCTGGATGAAAAGCGGCACGTCGGTGGGCCTCAACATCGACCTTCCGTTCGAGCAGAACCACAACCCCTTCATCGCCCCGGCATTGAACCTCAAACACCGCTATTTCTTCGTCCGGAAGGTCATGTTTGTCAAATATGCCCAGGGTTTTGTGGTTATGCCCGGCGGCTTTGGCACGCTCGACGAGTTGTTCGAAGTGCTCACGCTGGTGCAAACCAAACGCATCACACCCGTTCCGATCGTGCTGGTTGGCAAGGAGTTCTGGGAGGGTCTGCGCGACTGGATCGTCGACGTCATGCTCAAACGCCACCACAACATCCACGCCGACGACATGAACCTGCTGCACATCACCGACGACCCCGACGAGGTGGCCCGTGTGATCAACGAGTTTTATGCCAGCGACAAAGAAGCGCTGTCGCCCAACTTTGAATTTTAGACACCAGCCGACATACCCCCCCGATTTTCATTCTGTACAAAAGAAAAACCCTGCCGCAGCAAGCACTCGGGCAGGGTTTTTCTTTACCTTGGGCCAAATTTAATTTTAATGTTTAATCCACTCGTCTCATGGGAAAGTTGTACCGCCTTTAACGGCGTTCCTCGGTAAATTTTACCATTCCCATTTTATTTATTGGATCCATCAAACCGTTTGCCACTGCATTTACGGCAACGCGGTTTGTCGTTTTTTCTCCCGCCTGTTGTGTTCTTTGCGGACAGGACAGGAAATTTAATGATCAATTTAATATCTCATGAAAAAAGCGTTTACACTCCTACTCCTCTTAACGTCTTTGGGCATCAGCCCGGTTTTTGGTCAGGAATGGTTTGAACTGAGAAACCCTGATGTGGTACAAGGGGAATTTCTCGGAGAAACCATGCCGCTGCGCGATTACGTGGCCGACCCCAACCGCCCCAGCGAGGTTACCAGAAAGGAAAAACTGGGTTATTCTCCCAAAAAAGACTGGCCCCTGCACGACAAGGTGAATCCCAATGCCTTGCCGCTTGGCATGGACCCTGCCTTGCAGACGACTTACAGCGTACCGGCCGATTCGGGCAGCGCGCAAAAGATGATGACGCAACGCTATAGCGGGATCGCCTATACTTTCGTCAATCCCTCCGACGCCAACGCCGACGTAAGCCCTAACCACGTGATCCAGATGATCAACCACAGCTCGGGCTCACTTTTCGCTGTTTGGAACAAGGCCGGCGGCCTGATCTCTGGTCCGAACGAGTTCGACGCTTTTTTCAGTTTTCCGGACGGCCTCGGCGACCCGATCGTGATGTACGACCAGTTGGCCGACCGCTGGTTTTTGAGTGAGTTTTCCACTGGAAACAAGTTGCATATCGCGGTCAGTACTACTTCCGATCCTTTGGGCACGTACTATAAATACAGCTTTACAGCGCCTCAGTTTCCCGACTATCCGAAGTACTCGGTGTGGCCCAATGCCTATTACATGACGAGCAACGAGTCGGACCCCGCGGTGTATGCATTTGACCGGGCCAAGATGCTGGCGGGCTTGCCGGCGACGTACATCCGGTTTACGATGCCGAGTTTCCCGACGATCGGATTCCAGGCAGCCACCCCGGTTGCCGTGGAAGGGCCCACTGCGCCGCCGGCCAATTCGCCGGGGATCATCATGCGCATGGCCGACGACGGCTGGTCGCCGGGCATTCCGTTCGACCGACTGGAAATTTACGAATTCACACCCGACTTTGTCACTCCGGCCAACTCTACGCTTACAGGGCCGACCAATCTGGCCACCCAACCTTTCGACACCGAACTCTGCGGTTATCTTGCATTTGCCTGCGTCGATCAGCCGGGGAGCAGTATCAAACTCGACCCTTTGCGCGAGGTGTTGATGTATCAGGTGCAATACCGCAATTTCGGTACGCATGAGTCTATTGTGACCAATCACGTCACCGATGTAAGCGGCAACGACGACACCGGTATCCGCTGGTACGAACTGCGGCGCTCCGGCGGCGGCCCCTGGTCGATTTATCAACAGGGAACTTACTCGCCCGACGGCACCAGTCGCTGGATGGGCGCCATCGCCATCAATGGCAACGGCGACATCGGTCTGATGTATAACGTGTCGTCCAACTCGGTCTATCCCGGTATACGTTACACCGGTCGCAAGGCCTGCGATCCGCTTGGGCAAATGACCACACCGGAAACGGTTGTCGTCAATGGCGCAGCAGCCAACGGCAGCAACCGGTATGGCGATTACAACTCCCTGAGTGTCGACCCCAGCAATGAAACGACTTTTTGGGGTACGGCGCAATACAATCCGACCAGCCAGTGGGCGACGGAAATCACGTCGTTCACCTTAACCGGCGATTGCTGCCCTACCATCGGTTCGTTGAGCAGTTCGCCAACCGCCGCGTGCCCCTCCGCCAACGTCACACTGACTGCATCGGGCCTGGCCAATATGTCGACGACCTACGGCATTACCTTCAAATATTTCTCTGCGCCGACTGCCGATCCTTACACCGGCGGCACGGTGATCGCTACGTTGCCCAACAGCAATCTGGGCGGCGGCGGCACCACGGCCACGACAAACACCAGCTTCTCTTCGACAGGCACTTATTATATCTATGCCGTCTTATGGCCAACGCCATCGGACGTAAACTGCCGTCCGTCTGCTACCCTGACCTTCGAGGTAGTTCCCCCTCCTGTGGTTTCGATTAACGTGACGGAAACCTCGGGAACAACTCCCAACGACGGTATCATTTGCAACGGCGCCAGCGTTCAGTTGAGCGCGAATGCGACCGGTGCTTTTGATCAGCAACAGACCAGCGATCCCAATTGCATGGCAAATTTCTTTCAGGCCGATTTAGCGCAATCGTTTAAACCCGCTACGTCCGTTCTTTGCGGAGCAGGTATCAAATTGCGGGATAATTATGCCAGTACGGCAACAATTCGGTTGTACACTAATTTGCCCAATGCCGGCGGCGTACTGCTGGCAGAAGGCACGGCATCTGTGCCCGGAGCCGGCTGGCTCGATGTCAGCTGGCCCTCTGTAACTGTTACCCCCGGCGCCACTTATTACCTGGTTTTCAGCGGCTCTCCTAACCTTCAATGTATCAACGGAAACACCAACAATCCTTATCCTGACGGACAGACGTACGCCAACGGCGGTTTTCAATCTTTCCCCAGTTTCGATTATACTTTCCGTACTTATTCCTGCCCTCCGTCTCCCGGTTATTTGTGGAGCACGACGGAGACGACTCCTGCGATCACAGTGTCTCCTGGTTCCAATACAACTTATACCGTTACGGTAACCAATCAGGGCTGCTCGAGTTCGGCCTCACGGTCAATTGTCGTCAATCCCACACCTAACGCGGTCGCCACACCGGCTTCCCAGAC
The DNA here is from genome assembly GCA_016787345.1 of Saprospiraceae bacterium. Lineage (GTDB taxonomy): Bacteria > Bacteroidota > Bacteroidia > Chitinophagales > Saprospiraceae > M3007. The sequence goes on from JAEUUU010000051.1 coordinate 11,315, forward strand.
GATCTGTTCGGGT
>JAEUUU010000118.1 GCA_016787345.1 Saprospiraceae bacterium
ACCGTCAAGGTGTAGGTATCGTCACCGCTCAGCGCGTGGTTATGGTTGGCGGCCAGCCCTGCGAGGTACAGGGTGATATTGCCCACGTTGGTTGCGGGTGCTTTCCAATGAAATGTCCAGGAAAGGCTGTCCGGTGGGACGGCGTCTGCGCCGCAGGGCGTGTGCGACACGTATTTGCGCGAGCCGTCGTTGAAAGTCCGGGTACGCGCCTGGTCGTCAATCGTGAACGTGCCGATGGTCGTGTTGCCCGCATCTTTCAGCGCCAGCCCGACGAATCCGAACTTTTCGCGCCCGACCTGTTTCATCACAACGGTAGCGTCAAACGTCTCGCCGGGCGAATACAGCAAGGTGGTGTCGCTGAGTGTGATTGCCAGGCTGCCGGGGCCGGTGTTGGCCGTGCCGCCGTGACAGCCCGTGCAACTGGTTTCGCCCGGCGCGCCGGTGTGCCCGCCCACCAAAGGCGAGTCGCAAGGGCCGGGTGGGGGAGGGGAGAGGTTCGCCAAAGCGAGAAGGGCAGCGGCGAGTATTGGAACGAGTAACGGTTTGATTGTCATGGTTTTTTCGCTATTTTATGCATGATGAGGTGGCTGTCGCCGAATTTGCACAACGCATCGCAATGCGTCCGCAGGTTGGAAAACAGGATTCAAAATTTAACCTTCACGGCCATCCGAATTTTCAAAGTCTCCCAAGCCATCGAGACGCCGCCCTCGGCGGCATCGCCCATCGGCGAGTCCACAAAATATTGCAATCGTTCCGTGTGCGGAGCGGGTTCGGGCTTGACCTCCGTGCGCACCACGTCGTCTTTCGGGTCGTACTTGTCCGCAAGGTGTTGTTCCCAGTTCTTGTTCAAAATCAGCGTCCAGGTTTCCTTTCCGGGAATGGTAAAAAAGGCATACTTGCCCGCCGGAATCACGGTGCCGGCTACTTCCACGGCGCGGTCAAATTCGATGGAGGTGGCATTGTTCGCGCCCGTGACCCACACTTTTTCAAACGGCACCAAATCGCCCCAAATCGCCCGCCCGCGCACTTTGGGGGAGGAATACTGAATGGTGACGGTGACGGCCCCGATTTTTCCGACGGTCATCGCTTTGATGCTTTTGGGCGTGGTGTCATTTTCGACCGCATTCGGATTGTCGTAAACCACCGCCTGGGCAGCGCCAACCGGCTTCTTTTTCAAAAATTCCCCCTTCGGCCCCACCCCGTATTTATGTACCAACTCCGCACCGTGATGTCCCGAAATCGCGACTGCCGCCGCTGCGCCAAGTAATGCCAATGCGGTCAATGCAGCCAAAAAGAATCGCTGCCGAAAATAAAGTTCGATGCCTTTCAGCACCGCTCCCGCACCGCCCAGATACACCGACCAACGCGCATAGAGTTGGTGCTCGTCAAAAATTGCCAACACCGCCGCGCTCACCGCTTCCCGCTCGATTTGCGGATGCCGCCATGCGGCGGCAAAATAGGCCGAGGCGTAGCCCAGCACCGCCAACGCCAGAATTGTGTAGTGAAACCCCTTGTTTTTCACAAAAAAGCCCGCCAATTGCATCACCGCTGCCAGCAACAGCAACACAATCGGGAAGTGGACAATCATGGGGTGATAGTTTGGAAAATCTTCCATATCCGTTATTTTTCTTTCATCAACCGAAAGGACGCTATGCGCCCTGCGGATTCTATTTTTACGAAAAGCAATCCGTTGGGCAGCCCCGTCAAGTCGAGTGTACCGGCAGCGGAAGCGCCGTAATCGCGCAGCAACCGGCCCAGGTTGTCATATACGCGAATGTGCATCGGCTCGTCCCAGCCTCCGTCTGCCCGCACTTGCACGCGGTCAAAGGCCGGATTCGGAAACAAGCGCAGCGGCAATCCGTATTGACCCGGCTCGCCGGTGGCCGTCACCAAGCCGCCGTTGATTTGGATATCGTCGAGATACAGCCGGTTGCCGCCGTCCGTCACGTTCACGAAACGGATTTTGACATACTGCTCGGTTTTGTACTGGAAAAGGTTGACCGTCGCTTTCTTCCATTGCGCGGCGGTGGGTATGAACGGCGTGGTCTGTGTCGGGCCGGTCACGAGCGAGGCGCCCGATTTGGTCAGGATGTTGGTGTAATTCACCCCGCAGTCTTTGGAAATCTGCACGATGAGTTCGTCCGAATAATTCGGGTCGGAGCGCGCGTAAGCCCACCAAAAAGTCAGCAACAGCGCCGAATCGGGGTTGGAAGTGCTCAGGTCGAGGAAAGGCAGCACGATTTCGTCGCGGGTGCCGTAGTTGATGTTCACCAAATTGTCAATGCGGGCAGAATAAGGCGCCGAATGGGCTGCCGCCGAGTCCAACTCCCAGGTGATGCCGAGGTCGGGATTGTAGATTTCCGTGCCGGTCGGCGGGAAAATCCCGTCGTCGAAGTTGGCTGAAAACGGCAAGGACTGGCCGATGCCCGGCTCCGTGACGTTGATGTAATTTTCCAAAAAGAGCGTATCGCTGCCGTTGACGTTGGCGGCAACGAGCGTAACGGAAAACGTGCCCAGGCTGTCGTAAGTCACGGTCGGGTTTTGCAAAACGGAGCTTGCGGGCGTACCGCCGGGGAAAAACCACTGCCAGGAAGTCGCCGAGTTCAGCGAACGGTCTACGAAATAAACCTTCCCGCCGAGGCAAACCTGTGGCGTCAGCGTGATAAAATCCGCCGCAACCGGGCAGACCGGCGGCGCAACGTAGGCGCTGTCGCAGCCGGTAGCAACCAGATTGCCGGGCGACCAAATGAGCGTCCGAACCGTGTCGAGCGTGGCGGTGATACGGTCTTTTTGCCCCTGGGTGAACATATTTTTACATTCGTCGGGCGTGTAGTCCATGTAGTTGCGCACCTGGTCGGGCAGATTGGGATTGTCGTTGCCGCAGGAATTGGCGGTCAGGTTACAGGAGTAGTTGGGGTTGGCTACCGGTGGCGTATCGCACACATAATCGCCGTCGGCGCAGGTGTCCTGCCCGCAGCCACTGTTGAACGTGTGGTACAACCCGAACCAGTGCCCTACCTCGTGGGTCGTCGTCCGTCCGCCGGAAGCCGCGGCCGTTCCGTTGTCGCCAAACAGGTTGTGTCGCACCACAAGGCCATCTTCGTCGGGCGGCGAATACGGAAAAGAAGAATAACCGCCCACGTTGCCGCTAATGCTTTTGACCACGTACATATTGAGGTACCGGGTATTGTCCCAAAATGAGAGATTTTTCAGCGTAGCCCTGTCCACCGGCTGGTGCGTGGTCAGCGTCGTTTTCAGCCGCACGATGCCGTCGGTGCAGCGCCCTTGCGGGTCGGTTTTCGCCAAACAAAACCGCACCTGGGTGTCCACGCCCGCGCCGTCGCCCGGTGTGCCGGGCAGTTTGCCGTAGTCTTCATTGAGGATTTCGATTTGTCGCTCGATCTGCGCGTTGCTGATATTTTCGGAGCCGCCGTTGTGGATGACGTGTACCACCACGGGGATAATCCTGATGTCGTTGCTGTTTTCGGATGCACCGGCTACCTTCATTTGGCTCAGCGCCGCGCCGATCCGCGCCTCGGCTGCCTGCAATGTACCCGGCGGAAACAAGGCATCGAAAAGGCAAGGCGGTCCGTCAGCAGGTGTTTGAGCCGACAAACCGCCTTGCACGCATGCTAAAATTGCCAACAAGCAGTATTTTTTGAAAAAAGAGGTATGTAACATGGATTGTTCAGTATCGAATTTTAAAAAAATATCGCTTGTCGGCAATCTGGCGACGACTACCTGCGCGACAGCAACACGCGCTCGGTACGACTGCCTTTCTGGTCGGCAATCTGTACGAGATAATACCCGTCCGGTTGGCCGGACAAATCAACACGAACCGATGCGGAGCCTGAAACGGACTGGTCCGATATGAGCTGCCCCAGGGCGCTCATCACACGCAACCGGTAGTTTGAAATATCCTGCCCAGCGCCAAATCGCAGCTCGAAAGCGCCGCTCGTAGGATTGGGCGACACCGAAAATACCGGCCCGTTGCCCGGTTCGTTGGCCGCCACCGTGAACGGGGTGTAGTCTAATTGATAGACCTTGTTTTGCGTGGTGTTCACGTACCAGATTTTCCCGTCCGGGCCGATTTCGATGCCCATAATCCCACTGGGGCCGGTATCGAATCGGCCCAGTTCCACGCCCTCGTCGCCGCTGCGGTCGTAAAAGATGATTTCGCCGGTTCCGTAGTCCGACACCAACAGATAATCGCCGATGACCGCGATGCCGCTCGGTTTGTCGAGGCTATCAATGTACACCGACCAGTCCGCGCCGGTCACGGCTTTGTATTCGTGCAAAGGCTCGGCGTAAGGTGTCAGGTTGGCGCTTGGCGTACCGGAATGAATATCCAAACGAAGCACCCGTTTTTTTCCGTTGTCCACGATATAGAGCAAACCGCTTTCGCGGTCGAGCGCCAGGTGATTGGCGATATGGTCGTCAATCCTGTCCACCTGTATTTCTGTGTAGCGATGCACGATGCCATCAGAATGGTCGTCGTTGCCAGGGCCGTGATCTTCGCCGAAGTCGTAGCGCGCGATATTTCCGTTGTAGCCGTCGTTCACCCAAAACACGTTTTCTTCCTCCCACTCGATGCCCATGCTGAACGGGCTTTGGTGCAGCATATCGAGGTGGCTGCCGTTGCCGCCGGAAGGCTCGGCGTACACCGACCAGTCGCTGGTCCAGAGTGCTGGGCCGGTGAAATGCGATGCGCCGTTTTGATGGTTAGCGTCGTACACACCGGGAGAAGTGGCAAAATTGCCGTTGTAACTAAATGCGATGCCCGTTGGCAGCGACATAAAATGCCAGGAATTCTGGTCTTTTTTCAGTTGCGCATCCTGCGTCGGCAACCCTGCGTCGAAATAAGTGACTGTACTGCCGCCGCTGGCCTCGGTTATTTTATTCACCACCCATAGGTTGGGTGCGGGCGTCGGCGCAAAAGCCAGGTCACGGGGTTTGTCTAAGCCGTCGGCAGCGACACCAACCGTTTTGATAATCACTGAATCAGTCAGGTATTGGTCAATCAGCACCGGCTTGGGCGCTCTGAAATATATCGCCTTGCCGAGCGTGTCATTGGCCGTGCTCAGGTCGGCATTGCCGTTGATATTGCCCAGCCAAACTTGAAGCGTGTAAAACCCGGTGTCTGTCGGCGTCCACAAATTGGAAAGGCTGAAATGGGTGGACGTGAACGGCTCGACGTTCAGCCCGATAAGCGTCTCGGTCAAGGGAGCGCCGCCGTTCACCGAATAACTCAGGTCAATGGTATCAATTGCCGAAGCGCCCATGTTGAAAATCAGGCCATGTACGGCAGTAGGTTTCAGGTCGTTGAAGCCGTAAGTGCTGATTCTCGACAAAGCGGCGTTGTAGGCAAGCGGCAGCATCACCGTGAAATTGTACTGGCCGCCGTTCCCCACGCTTTTGAACTGATAAACGGGGTAATCGCCAATCATAATCGTAAACTTCGCGCCGCCGTCGCCGTAGTCATCCACATGGTAAAGCGTGTATGCGGAATCTGTTTTCAGGCACCACGGCCCGGCATTGACGGTTGCGTTGTCGTTGTAACCGAAGGCGGTGGTGGCGTCCTGTTGGCCGCCTCCGTTGCAGCCCACCTGATTGGTATTGCCGCCGGTGGCGATGGGTGTTTGGTTGCAGGCATTACCGGTAGGCGCCAGCGACCAAAAGGTTTCGTAACCGTAAGTATCGGTTTCGATGATGAGGCGGACTTCCGTCTCGTCAGGCTGGCATTGGGCATTTAAAATTGGGGCGCACCATAACAATAACAGTGCAATCAATAAGGTAAGGCGTAGTGTCATTTTCATAAAAGTAGTGGTGGAAAATTGAAAATCAATGTGGTGGAAATTCTTTCAGGGTTGGCGTACTTACAGCAAGTCCGGTCGAAAAATGACCAGCCGCCGCCGATTGTATTTAAGAATCTTTCGTTGTGCCATGTTGCGCAACACCAGCGTAACCTGTTGCCGGGAGACAGAAACCATGTCTCCGATGAAAGCCTGCGTCATTAAGAATTTTATTTCCCGTTCACCGGTGACAAGCTTCCGCGAGTCATGCTCGACCATTTCTTTCAGGAAAAAACAAACACGTTCTTCTGTCCGATTGAAACGGTAATTGAGCATCCGGTTTTCGGCTTTTTGCAAACGCGTAAATATCAAACCGTTGACCCCCCGGCAAAAGGAGAGATTCTGGCGGATAATTTCTCGAAGCGCGTCCAACCGAAGGAGCAGAATAACGCTGTCCGAAATTGACTCTGCGGTATATCCATACGCTCCCGGCTTGTCTATCAGGTGTTCGCCTATGGTTTCGCCGTCACGCATCAGGTACAGCACCACTTGCCTTTCGTCGTCCGCTGTTTTAAAAACTTTTAGTCTTCCCGTAATCAATACGTGGAGAAACGTACCTTCTTCATCTTCCTCGAACAATACATGAAACCGTGGCAAAGATTGAATCCTTGCCGATTGAAGCAGGGTCTTTTGCTCCGACCGGGTCAGATGGCGCCATAGTTCCCATGATGGAGCGATTGCCGCTAATGATTGTTCTGTCATGCCTGCGCGAGATGTAGAATCCTTAGGTTTTTTGGGAAAAATGCCCCATGAATGTCTGCGCAATTCAAACTTACTCCGGCTTCTGATACGCCGGATTCGTCAGAAACGTCTCATCCGTCAGCGTT
>JAEUUU010000152.1 GCA_016787345.1 Saprospiraceae bacterium
ACTCCGCGTTTCTGGCCACCCGAAATCCCAGCGACGAGACCGAATGATCCCCCTTTGCGTACTCGCGGTTCGTGGTTCGGCCGCCGTCCGTCTCATAAAAATAATCACCGCCGCGGTAAACGCGATGTTTGCCGACTAAACTCCCCCTGGGATTTTTGGCATCGGCCGATTTTTCGTAATAGTCGTACTCGTACAAATCCCAGCACCACTCGGCGACGTTGCCGCTCATGTGGTATAGCCCCAGACTGTTGGGCGGCAACGCAGTCACGTCGAGGATTTTGTTTCGAAACTGACCGGGGATGGCCTTTTCGGAAAAATCGCCGGACAAATTGCAGTTGATCCCGGCAAAATCGGCTACGTCTTTGCCATTGCCAAACCGCGCGGCTCCCCCACCCTTCCCGCCGACAGCGCGTGCAGCATACTCCCATTCGGCCTCCGTGGGCAGGCGGTAACCGTTGGCAGCCCAATTGGCCGTAACCGTCCAGCGGGAGTAGTTCCACGCATCCGGATGTTCCGGATTACCGGCCGACTTATCGATGGTGTATACCGGCGCCAGACCTTCCTGCTCGCTGCGCCAGTTGCAATACAGGAGGGCTTCCCACCAGGTCACGCGGGATACGGGGAGATTGCCGCGCCCCAGGCCCTGGTCGCGGGGCTTTTGAGCGCCGGTAGCAGCGCAATAGGCGTCGAACTCGGCGAACGTCAGTTCGGTTTTTGACAAATAATAACTGCTGACGGTGACCCGATGGGCAGGCATTTCATCGTCATGCCCCTTTCCATCAAAAGCGCCCATTATAAATGTGCCGCCTTTCACAAAAGCCATTTTGGCAGTATCGGGGCGCGAATTACCCCGCGCTTCGATTTCCAGGCGGGTCAAAGCCTCCCGGGCGTCTTCCACATGGCGGCCATCGGGGTACTTAGCCAGGTATGCATCGATGGCTGTTTTTCCGCCTGAGGCCGCCTGTTTCCACAGTTCGTCGTCGGCTTGCTCCGCCTGTTTTTTTCGGGCTTTATCCGCATCCTGGCGGGCCTGAAATTTTTTCAATTCTTCGTCATACTTCGCCTGGCAGCGGAGGTATTCCGCTTCCGCTTCCGGCCCTGCGGTTCTTTTGCCGCGGGCTAGGTCCAATCGCGTACGAGCCACCAGAAAATCGAGATAATCGCAAATGGACGCGTCCTTGCTTTGCCGGGCATTTTCATAAAAGATCAATGCCTGTTCGTATCGGCCGGCCTGGTACGCCTGGTCGCCTTTTTTTTGCCAGTCGCAGCAGTCGCAGGGCTGCTGGGCAGACAACAGGACGGGTAATAACATCAATATAAAAACCGGCGCAAATCTCATGGGTCGATTGGGTAGGTTAAAGTATTCTTTTATCACTAATTTGCCTTTCGCACAAGCCGCAAACCGATATTATCGCTTCTCGAATCCGGCGAAGCCCCGTTGCGCGCGGCTGCCCGGCAATAATACGACTCATCGCGCCAGGAGCCTCCTCTTACAACACGTATCATTCCTTTTTCTACGCCTACGGGTTGCGCCTTGCCTTCACTGGCAGAAGAATCGTCGGCATTGCCCAGCCAGTCCCAGCACCATTCCGCCATGTTCCCGCTCATGTGGCGCAGTCCCAGACTGTTGGCCGGCATGGAATCGACTGCCACGGTTGATCGGAACAAGGATTTCGGGCAGGAAACCGAATAGGGCCGGCTGTTTTGAGGGTTACAATCGAAGATTGCCGCTTCGGGAAACAGGGTGTCGCGCCCTGTACCGAAACGCACCTGCTGCCCGCCTTTCCCATGAAGCGCCCTGGCGGCAAATTCCCATTCCGCTTCGGTCGGCAGGCGGTAGCCGTTGGCCTTCCAGTCGGGCACGACACTCCATTTCTGGCTGTCGCGCGGGTTGAGGTTGTTCGGGTCGGGCGTCGTTTTTATTATGGTATAAACGGGCGTTAAACCCTCCTTCTGGCTGAGCCAGTTGCAGTATTCGAGCGCATCGTACCAACTGATGTAAATGGCTGGCCGACGCGCCTGTTCAGGTTTCAGCGTCTCCGATTTTGAACGGCGACCGATGGCCATCTGATATGCGAGGTATTCGGCTTCCGTGACTTCGGTCTGGCCCAAGTAAAAATCAGCGATGGAAACCTCGCGAGGCCGCTGTGCAGGATCGGGCGAATCGGTAAAAAAATCACCCATTTGAAAGGCGCCGCCTCTGATGAACACCATTTGTGGACTGGCAGGTGCGGCCGGCACGGATGGAGCCGAGGCGCCGGTTGAAGGCGTGGTTCCGCTCGTTTTTTTATCAAAAGGCGAACTGCCTTGCCCGCCCGGCGAACCCGAGCCCGAACGTACCGGGGCGCCCAATGCACCCTGTAGCCGTTTCTTTTCCTCCTGTTTTCTCGCCGCTTCGCGCTCCTGGCGCTGGCGCTCTTCCTCCATCCTTGTGCGCGCTTCCTGCTGCTCCCAGGCTGCTCTGGCGTTTCGGACCAGGCTGTCCAACTCGGGACATTTTTGGGCATCGGCACAGGCGTCTGCCCCATTTCCTTTGCCGGTTTCCCATCGGGCAATAGCCTCTTCGTAGCGGCCTTGTTCGTACAAAATCTGGCCGGCATCGCGCATTGCGCAACAACAACACTGGGCATGGGTCAAAAAGGGAAGGAACAGGAGCGGGATGAGGTTGAATAGTTTCATATCGGGATAGTTGGCGCTTTTTCAGGCCTGTTTTTCACAAATAAAAGCAATGTACGGGATACCGCTCACTCCCCGCTCCGCGCCACCCGAAACCCCGTGAAACTGCCGCGGTCGTACGGCGCGCCCCAACTGCGGTTGGCTGCCCGGCAAAAAGCGGGCGGCATATTGAAAGAGCCGCCCCGGCAAATGCGGAAGTGCCCGAAGTCGGGTCCGCGCGGATCGGCAGCGCCTTCGCTTTGGGCGTACCAGGATTTGTTGAACCAGTCCCAG
>JAEUUU010000005.1 GCA_016787345.1 Saprospiraceae bacterium
AGAACAAACCGGAAACTTTTCATGCGGATAAACAGGTGTGAAGTCGTGAGAACAGGTATTGCGTAACGCCGTCAAAAGTAGTCCCCCGCGAAAAGCAAGCCGGCTTTTCAACGGAAAACATTTCCCTGATTTTGTCGGAAATATTCCGCTACTTTTACAACAGATATGTTACACCAGCGAAAGGCATTTCAGTTGCTTCAAACACTCTCTCCGGCCGAGCGGCGGCGTTTTAAAAAATGGCTTGCATCGCCAGTTCACAACGCAAATGTTTTATTGTCAAAATTTTATTTGTACATCGACACGCGCTCGGAATGGACGGACAGGACCCTGAACCCTGAAAAAATAATGGCCTGTGTCAGTGCGGGAGCGCCGTACGACGATCTCTCCTTTCGCAGGTTGTTGTCGGAATTTTTAGCGCAACTTGAAGACTTTTTAGTCTTCGAACACTGGCAAAACAGACCCGAAGAAGTGGCCCTGCAGCGCGCCCGGGTGTACCGTTTGCGGCAAATGCCCCGCGAGGCGACTAGCCGCTTGTCGGAAGCTTCGGCCGATTTGCAACAGCGGCCCTGGCGCGACGCCTCTTATTATTTGGCCGCTTACCGCATTCAGGAGGAGAAACTGCAGCAGGCGCCCGCGCGCGCCGTGGCATTGAATATGCAGGAGATGTCGGACGAGTTGGGGGCTTTTTTTGCTGCCGAACTGTTGCGCAATGCCTGCACAGCCCTGAGTCATCAGGCGGTGTATCGCACCGATTACCGCCTGCCGTACCTCGATGCCGTTTTGGCCGATTGCGCAGGGGGGCGCTTCGACCGGGCGCCGGTTATCCGCTTGTACTATCTGTCCTATCGCTGCCTGACCCACCCGGATGCCGAAAACGAGTTCAGGGATTTGAAAAGCCTGCTGCCCGGTGCAGGTCGCTGGTTGCCACCGGCCGAGTTGCGTAACGTGTTCACATTTGCCGTCAACTATTGTATCCGCCGGCTCAATACCGGCGCCGAGCACTACCTGAAAGAGGTGCTGGACTTGTACAAAGCGGGGCTGTTGCAGGGTGTTTTTCTGGAAAACGGGGTGTTGAACCGTTTTACGTTCAAAAACATCGTGGCAGCGTCGCTGAAAGAGGAAGAACTGGAATGGGTCGGGAGTTTTATCCGGCAATACGCGCCATTGTTGCCCCAGTCGCACCGCGAGGCTTACGAACGATTTGCGTTGGCCAAGGTGGCTTATCAAAACGGTGATCGGGAAACGGTCAGGAGCTTGTTGCACGAACTGCGCAGCGACGACGTTTTTCTCGACCTCGACGCGCGGGTGTTATTGCTCAAAATTTACTTCGAACTGGGCGAATGGCGTCTGTTGCGTGGTTTTCTCGTCGCATTCGAGCGCTTTGTCAGCCGAAAAAAAATGTTGCCTTATCAGGCGCCCAACTACCGGAACATCATTCATCTGACCGGCCGGTTGATGCAGTGGCACACAGAAAAGGCAACATATTTATCCGAAGAAATCGAAGCTTTGCGACAGCAAATCCTCAATGCTCAGCCGCTGACGGAACGCGCCTGGCTATTGGCGCAACTGGACAGGGCGGTCAGGATTTTTTCGACCGGAGCAGCCGTTTGAAAAATTTCGGATGTACGACCAGCAAGCCGAACGACTCGCCCTCTTCCTTGGTCGTCTTGGCGTGATGGGCGCCGTGGGCCCGCAGGATCGCGCGGGAATACCAGCCGTCGAGTTGCCGGAACCAACGGAATCGCTGGTGGATATACACATCATGGATCAGGAAATAGGTAAGGCCGTACAGCGAAATACCTACGCCGATAAACAATACCCAGGTCGGCCCCCAAAGCCCGCCTGCCATGTAACACAACATGGAGGGAATGGCGAAAACGAGGAAAAAGCGGTCGTTTTTTTCAAAAAAGCCTTCTTTTTCATGCTTCGGTTTGTGGTGATCTTCATGCCATTTCCAGAGGAAACCGTGCATAACGTACTTATGGGTAAACCAGGCCATGAATTCCATGCCGACGTAAGCGGCGACGGTAGCGATAAGACAGGCGAGCCAAGTAGCCATTGTTGAGGACAATTTTGTAAAATGATGTGTACCAATAAAAAAGCGCAGATGTCGATCAGTGCGGGGTAGTTTCCCTCCGGATAAACATCTGCGCAGCGGTTTTATGCAGCAGAATGGGAGAAAACCTCCCTAAAACATCGTTCTTTCGAGAATGTTCCGATAAACTCAACGGTTCATTGATTCCATAAACTCGGCGTTGCTCGTTGTGTGCAGCATTTGTTTTTTGATAAATTCCATGGCTTCCTCCGGCTTCATATCGGCCAGGTGGTTGCGCAGAATAAACATGCGCTGCAGGGTATCTTTGTCGAGCAACAGTTCTTCGCGGCGGGTACTCGACTTGGTCAGGTCGACGCTCGGGTAGAGGCGGCGGTTGGCCAGGTTGCGGTCGAGCTGGAGTTCCATGTTGCCCGTTCCCTTGAATTCTTCGAAGATGACCTGGTCCATTTTGGAACCGGTGTCGATCAGCGCAGTGGCCAGGATGGTCAGCGAACCGCCGTTTTCGATGGCGCGGGCGGCGCCGAAGAACTTTTTGGGTTTTTGCAGGGCCGTGGCTTCCACGCCACCGGAGAGCACTTTGCCGGAAGCGGGCGCCACGGTGTTGTAGGCGCGGGCCATACGCGTGATCGAGTCGAGCAGAATCACGACGTGGTGGCCGCATTCGACCATACGTTTTGATTTTTCAAGCACGATATTGGCCAGTCGCACGTGGTTTTCAGCCGGCTCGTCGAACGTGGAGGAGACGACCTCGGCGCGCACGCTGCGTTTCATATCTGTGACCTCCTCGGGGCGTTCGTCGATCAGCAGGATGATGACGTAACACTCGGGGTGGTTTTTGGTAATGGCATTGGCAATATCTTTCAGGAGGAAAGTTTTGCCGGTTTTCGGCTGCGCCACGATGAGGCCGCGCTGGCCTTTGCCGATCGGGGTGAACAGGTCGATGATCCGGTTGCCGAAATCGCGGCCGGTCGGGCTGGTGATGAGGGTGAATTTTTCGGTGGGGAACAAGGGCGTCAGGTAGTCGAAAGGAACGCGGTCGCGTACGTCTTTCGGGTCGAGGCCGTTGATCTTGCTGACTTTGAGCAGGGCGAAATATTTTTCCCCCTCCTTCGGCGGTCGGATGGCCCCTTTGACGGTATCGCCGGTGCGCAGGCCAAAGAGTTTGATTTGAGAAGGCGACACGTAAATGTCGTCGGGGCTGGTCTGGTAGTTGTAATCGGTTGCACGCAGGAATCCGTAGCCGTCGGGCATCATTTCGAGCGTGCCTTCGCCTTCGATGATTCCATCGAGTTCGACGTCGAATTTTTCACGCGGGATGACGGGCATAACCTCCGGCTCCTGTTCGGTGCGGACGGGTTGGCGTTGTTCGTTCGGAGCGTTCTGATCCTGAGCGGGGCGGCGCACCACCATT
>JAEUUU010000006.1 GCA_016787345.1 Saprospiraceae bacterium
GGGGCTGGTCTGGTAGTTGTAGTCGGTTGCGCGCAGGAATCCGTAGCCGTCGGGCATCATTTCGAGTGTGCCTTCCCCTTCGATGATTCCATCGAGTTCGACGTCGAATTTTTCACGCGGGATGACGGGCATAACCTCCGGTTCCTGTTCAGCGCGGGCGGGTTGGCGTTGTTCGTTCGGAGCATTTTGGTCCTGAGCGGGGCGGCGCACCACCATTTCATCGTCATCGTCTTCGCCCTGTGCCGACGGCACGAAGTCTTCTTCTTCGTATTGCTGGAATTTATTGGCTTCCGGATCGACGAGATTGGGGTTACCGGGCCGGTTGGGGCGCACATCGCGGCGGTCGCGGTCGCGGAAATCGCGGCGATCGCGGTCGTCGCGGCGGTCATCGCGCCGGTCGCGGTCGTCACGCCGATCCCTGTCGTCACGGCGGGGCTGGTCGCGGTCGTCGCGGCGGAATTCGGCTTCGCGGCGGGGCTGGTCGCGCGGATCGCGCCGATCGCGATCATCTCTGCGGTCGCGGTCGTCGCGTCGATCCCTGTCGTCGCGGCGATAATCGGCGTCGCGGCGGTCGCGGTCATCTCTGCGGTCGCGGTCGTCGCGGCGATCCCTGTCGTCGCGGCGGAATTCGGCTTCACGGCGAGGCTGGTCGCGCGGATCGCGGCGAGGTTCGTTTTCGCGGCGCTGTTCCGATTCGCGGCGGGGTTCGGGTTCGCGACGCTGTTCGGGTTCGCGACGCTGTTCGGGTTCGCGACGGGGGGCTGGTTCGCGTTTGGGCGTTGTTTCGGCAAGCGGCTGCTTTTCGCGTTTGGGGGCCGGTTCTTTGGCGGGCTCTGCCGGTTCGGCAGGCGATGCTTTTACGGTCTTGCGCGGGCGTTTGGCGGGTGCAGGTTCTTTTTCTTCGGTTTTTTCAGCGATAACCTGCGGCTTTTTGCGGCCGAGCGATCCGGCCGAGCCTTCATCGACTACCGGAACGTCTTTGGAAGAGGAGTTTTTTTCCCGAAGGGCTTGTTCATCGAGAATTTTGTACACCAGTTCCTGTTTGGTGAATTTGTTGTAACCTTTGAGACCGAGCTTGCTGGCAATGTCTTTTAATTCGGACACCAGCATGTCGTTCAACTGTAATATGTCGTACATGACAAGTATAAAGGATTGGGAAGATTGGTAAGCAAAAACTTAACGTAGGTATGGTTCACCACAGGGCAGCCACGCTTGCGCAGGATAAATCAACACTAAAACGGTGGAAAAAACCAGATGATTTGGCGGAGATGTGGCGTCGGCAACTAGTGGCCGGCAGAGAATTGAACGCTGCAAAGATAATCCGGTTTTCAAATTCCCGCTATCTTGCCGCGATTTTTTATGTGACCTCGTACTATGCTCCAACTCAAAGTTATCCGCGAAGAAAAGAAGCGCATCCTCAACGGTTTGCGCAAACGCAACTGGAATGCCGTCCAACTCAAAGTGATCGACCAGATCCTTAAAACCGACGATCAGCGCAAAGCTTGTCAGAAAGAACTCGACGATACCCTGGCTGAAAGCAACCGCCTTTCCAAGGAAATCGGCCAACTCATGGCGCAGGGGAAAAAAGACCAGGCCGAACAACAACGCGCCCAGGTGCTGGCCATGAAGGAGTCGATCAAAACCCTCGAAGACCGCCAGCGCACCCTTGCCGCCGAACTCGACAACCTGTTGCTCAGCGTTCCAAACTGCCCGCACAGCAGCGTGCCCAAAGGCAAAACCCCGGATGACAACAAGGTGTACAAAGCCTGGACCAAACCCTTTCCCGAACTCCCCGAAGACGCCCTGGCGCACTGGGATCTCGCCAAAAAATACAATCTCTTCGATCTCGAACTGGGCGTCAAACTGACCGGCGCGGGTTTTCCGGTGTACCGTGGCCAGGGCGCCCGCCTGCAGCGTGCCCTGATCCAGTTCTTTCTCGATGAAGCGGTCAAAGCCGGTTACGAGGAAATCATTCCGCCCCACCTCGTCAACGAGGATTCCGCCCGCGGCACCGGTCAGCTGCCCGACAAGGAGGGGCAGATGTACCATTGCACCGTCGACAACCTTTACCTGATCCCAACAGCCGAGGTGCCGGTGACCAATATCGTACGCGACGATATTATTCCCGAAAAAAACCTGCCCATCAAAATGACCGCCTACACGCCTTGCTTCCGCCGCGAAGCCGGCGCATGGGGCGCGCACGTACGCGGCCTGAACCGTGTTCACCAGTTTGATAAAGTAGAGATCGTACACATCGAACACCCCGACCGCTCGTACAAAGCGCACCAGGACATGCTCCGGCACGTGTCGCGCCTGATGGCCAAACTCGAATTGCCGTACCGCATTCTCCTGCTCTGCGGCGGCGATATGGGATTCGCTTCTGCCAAAACCTTCGATTTTGAAGTATGGTCGGCCGCCCAGAAACGCTGGCTGGAAGTCAGTTCGGTGTCCAACTTCGAAACCTTTCAGTCGAACCGGCTCAAATCCCGCTTCCGCGACGCGGAAGGCAAAATCCAGCTCACCCATACCCTCAACGGCTCAGCACTGGCGCTCGCCCGTATCGTGGCAGCTTTGCTCGAAAATAACCAGACGCCTGAGGGGATTCGTATTCCCAAAGCGCTTTGGAAATACACGGGTTTCAAAATGATCAAGTAAAACCGGATTGGATTGATCGGGGCCGTCTTTGCGGGAAAAATAGGTCACGCAAAGACGCGAAGTGCGCAAAGGTGTGTTGGGGTTTCACGCAGAGACGCAGAGTTATCCCGGTATTTTCCTTTGCGAGCCTTGCGGCTTTGCGTGAAAAAAATGTGACGTCAGGTTTGCAGGAAAGGGTTTCTGCAACTGGCTTGCTCTGTGTCTCTGCGCCTCTGCGTGCAACATATTTCAGCCGCTTCGCGGCGTTATTTGGGTTTCACGCAGAGGCGCAGAGACGCGGAGTGATCCCGGTATTTTCCTTTGCGGGAAAACAAATCGCACCAAGCAACAAAGCGCGCAAAGAGTTTCCCCTTTGCGCGCTTTGTTTTTTGAATAAATACCAACAGACGCGATGGTATTCGGCCGGTTAGAAATCAAGCGTCGTGTACAAAAAACGAAATGTCTTCGGGGAGAGGGGAGCAAACTCAAGCGGATTAACCGACCAACACAAGACGGGAGTTCTCCTGCTTCCGCGGATATTGGCCGAATCCCCCGGCTCAAATCTGCTCGTCTTCCTACCCCCGGAGACACATAATAGACGTTTTCTGTTCGGGGATAAAGGTGCAGGCCGGGAGAGAAAAACCGGGTTTGATCTGGTTTCAAAATGGTTTGATGGCGTTACATTTTTCATCTTTAATGGAAAAAAACGGCTCCAGTCGATTGAAAAACGCCTTGAAGTCGGCCTGTCGCTTCAATTTCGCCTCACGTCGTCGACCTGGCTCGGCGACACACCGAACTTTTCTTTGAACACCGTGGAAAAATATTTTTCATTCACAAAGCCTACCCGCGCTGCAATTTCCCCGACGCTGCCCTGGCGTTGCTGCAGCATTTGCATGGCGCGCTCCAGTCGGTAATCGCGGATGAAATCGGAGGCCGGCTTGCCGGTCAGGGCTTTCATTTTGCGGTGCAATTGAACCCGGCTCACGTACAATTTTCCGGCAAACTCTTCCACGCCCAGCGTTTCGTTTTCGAGATGCTGCTCTAGTACGTCCGAAAAACGCTGCATAAACTCCCGGTCGGGGCCGGCAAGGGCTTCCGTATCTGTCGCGGGGATGGCGACGGCGACGGCCGATTGCCCAAAGCGCCGGATCAGTTGCTGACGGATGGCGACCAGGTTTTCCATGCGGATGAACAATTCCTCCGCGTTGAAGGGTTTGGTCAGGTAATCGTCGGCGCCCGCGCGCAACCCTTCTATGCGGGCTTCGGTGGCCGATTTGGCCGTCAGCAAAATGATCGGAATATGGGCGGTTAATTCGTTCTGTTTCAGGGTGCGCACCACCGCGTAGCCGTCCTTCCCCGGCATCATCAGGTCGGTGATAATGAGGTCGGGGATGCGGTCCAGCGCCAGCGCGATGCCTTCGTCGCCGTTGCGGGCTTCCGTCACCTGCCATTGCCGCCCGATCGAATGGCGGATGAATTCGCGCAGGTCGGCATTGTCTTCGATGACCAAAACCTGCGGCAAATCAGCGTCGGGCGCGTCAGCCGGTGCGGCAAGGGCCACTGGCTTTTCGGCCGCTTGCCGTAGCGGCAGCCAAAGGGCGAATGTCGAACCTTCACCCGGCGTACTTTTTACACTCAGGGCGCCGCCCATCAGGTTGCTGAGTTCCTGACAAAGCGCCAGCCCGATGCCGCTGCCGGCGGCTTGAGGAGGATTGCCGGGCGCCTGGTAGAACCGGTCGAAGATATGCTTTTGGGCCTCTGGGGCAATCCCGATACCGGTGTCCGATACTTCGACGCTGACGCCGTTGTTGTCGGCGGGCGCGACACTTATCCGCACTTTGCCGCCGCCGGGGGTGAATTTCAGGGCATTGGATAAAAGATTGTTCAGAATGGTATCCACTTTGGCCGGGTCGTACAGAAACGCGGGGATGTTTGCGTCGGCCTGGTATTCGAGCAGGATACCCTTTTGCTCGGCCAGGTGTTTGAAATTGAGCGCCAGCGCTTCGACCCCGTTCGCCAGATCGCCCAGCCGTTCGTCGAGCGTCATGCTTTTGCTTTCCAGTTTGGCCAGATCGAGCAGGTGATTGACCAGATCGAGCAGATGGCGACTGTTGCGTTCCACCATGCGGAGTTTTTCTTCACGGGCGGGGTCTTCCGGATGGTTCAGTATTTGTTGCACCGGTCCTCGAATGAGCGTGAGCGGGGTGCGGAATTCATGCGTGATGTTGGCAAAGAAATTGGATTTCATCTCCTCCACGGCGCGTATGCGCTCCGTCTCCAGTTGTTCGAATTTCAATTGCGCGCGCAACTGGACCCGATTGATTTGAAAACGGTATATTTTCCACAACACCCACAGCAACAAAAGGGCGTAGCACAAATAAGCCGGGTAACTCCGCCACCAGGGCGGGTGTATGACGACCCGGAGTTCGACTGGCCGCTCGTTCCAGATGTTGTGACCGTTGCTGCCGATTACCCGAAAAACATATTCGCCCGGCGGCAGGTGTGAATAATGTGCAAAATGTTTGCTGCCGGCATCGATCCAGTTCTGTTCAATGCCCTGCAACTGATAGCGGTACTGGTTTTTAGAAGGGTCGCTGAAATCCAGCGCTGCGAATTCAAATGAAATATTGTTCTGATTGTAAGCCAGATCGATACGGCTCAGGTATTCCAGCGGACGATCGAAAGGGTAGCCGCGGGAGCCCGGTACCAGTTCGTCGTGATTGATCGACAAACCGACGAGCACGACGGAAGGAGCCCGGGAAGCGGCTTCTATTTTTTCAGGAAAAAAACGGTTGATGCCGTTGACGCCGCCGAACAGCAGCGCGCCGCCCGGCGCCTTGAAATAGGCCTGCGTATTGAATTCGGTGCTTTGTAAACCCTCGGCAGCAGTGTATACAATGGTCGGGATTTGCTGCACCTGTCGCCCGGGCTGCCCGGCATCCGGCCAGATGACGTTCTGGATTTGCAGCCGGACGACACCCCGGTTGGTACTGCACCACAACTGGCCCAGCTTGTCGGGCAAAACGCCGTACACCACGTCGTTCGGCAACCCTTCCTCGATGGTCAAATGTGTAAACCTGCCGCTGCTGATATCGAGCCGGTCGAGACCGCCGCCCTTGGTTCCCACCCAAAGTATCCGCTCGGGCGTGGCGGGATCGGGTAACAGGCAATTGACAAATTCGGCCGACAAACTGAACGGATCGGCGGCATTGGGGGCAAACAAGCGAAAACGAAGCTGATCGCCCTGCCCGACGGCCTCCACCAACCCGTATTGCGTGCCCAGCCAAAGTGCGCCGCGCGCGTCCTTTTCTATGGCGATTACCTTTACACCATACTGGTTTTTTTGAAAGAGGTAAGAAAAATCAAAGTCTTTGAAACTGTGGCTCCTCAGGTCGAAACGGGTCAGCTGGCCGCTCCAGCCCGTCACCCACAGGTAGCCCTGCGGGTCAAAAAACAGCCGGGCCTGCGGGTAAACACGGTGCTGAAACGGGTAAGATTGTGGCGCTCCGCCGCCGGCAGGGTAGTACCGCAATTCCGATCGGTCGTTTACACCCTTTATCCCGCAGAGCAGCCAGTAACCGCCGTCGGGTTCGAAGGCCAGGTCCATTTGCCGGTTGGGTGCGTCGGGGAAAGCAGAATTCTGGTCGAGCAAACGACTGACTGGATCGTACCGATATATCGTCGATATAATCTTGGCAAACACCCTGCCGGCGGCGTCTTCCCAAAGACCGTTGATGCTGTACCCCGAAGCGCCGGCTTGAAAGAGCTCGACCTGCGGGTTAAATTTGCGCAGCCCGTACCCCCGCGTGCCAAACCAGATGTTGCCGTTTTGGTCCTGCATGACGGAGGCCACGTCCTGATCGAGTACAAAATCGGGCCTGTCGGGGCGCGGGATTTCCCCTTTGCGGAGCCGCCAGACCTTCTTTTCCACGATGAGCCAATGGTTGCCGAGGTGATCGGTAAACATGCCTGTAAACAACGTGACCTCGGGAAATAAGAGCCGGGTCGTTTGCCCGCGGAATATTCTGACCGCCGATTGATCGCCTGTTACCCATATTTCCTCCGGGCCGAACGCTACGGCGCTGCTCACGGCATCCAGTCCGGGACGCGGCCTGGGTATGTCGGCTGGTAGACATTCCGCGACGCGGGTCTGCGTATCGAAGCGATAGATGCCATTTTGCGTACTGACCAGAAATTGGTCTTTGCCCAGTTCTTTTACATTTCGGATAAAAATTGGCGTGCTTTTATCTATGCCCGGCTGCGGCGGCAAATTGCAGGCAATGACCCGAACGTACGGCGTCAGATTGGCTTTGGCGGGTACGGCGTTCGGCCAATCGGCGGGCATCTGTATCCGAAACAATCCGTTGCCGACCTGCGCCACCCAGATCGCGCCGTCGGAGGTTTCCAGAATGGCCTGGATTTCCGGTTGCAGCCGGTTGTCGGACCAAATCGGTTGTAAATTTATTTGATGGAAAAGTCCCGTGCGCCGGTTGAGTACGTTGACGCCGTTGTTCTCCGTGCCGATCCAGAGCAGCCCCCGGCTGTCTTCCATCAGGGTAGTGACGATGTTTTCGGAAAGAGAGAAGGAATCCCGGACGCTTTTGCTGTACACGCGAAAATTATAGCCATCGTAGCGATTCAGCCCGTCTTTGGTGGCAAACCACAAAAAGCCGTCGCGGGTTTGCAGCATATCGTACACCATGCCCTGCGACAAGCCGTCTTCGATGGTCAGGGATTCGATGCGCGAGTTTTGTGCTGACGGGCGCTGACAAAGAATCAGACAGCCCAACAACAAACAAGCGATTACAGTATAGTTCAGACGCGGGTGTTCCTGCATTTCAGCGGGGTAGGGAGTTGGGGGGCAAATAAAGGGCTGCGCCTGCTATTCCCCAAACCTCTTTTGTCGTCTGATAAGCTTTTTGGGTAAAAATTTTTGCCGTCGGTATAGTGTTACATCAGCAAGTGAATAACATCATCCCGACGGCAAAAGGACAATTAACGCATCAAAACAAGCGGAAGCGATTTTCTCCACTCCGCCGTTTCGACCAACAGCAGATACCTGCCTGCCGGCAAATCGGTCGGGAACAACAATTCAATTTTTTGCTGCCCGGCCGGTAAAAAAACATCGGGCGACAGGTTTTTCACCCGTTTTCCCTGCAGGTCGTACAAATCCACCGTGCAAGCGCCGCTGGCTTCGGAATCGATTTCGAGGATGGCCTGTTCGCGTACGGGATTGGGATACAGCCGGACGGTGGCTTCTTGCGCGGCGGGTTCGTCATTGTCGACAGTCGGTACGACGTTACTGAACCGGCAAACGGCAAAATTGTGCCGCCCGTCGATCCAGAAACTTCCCGCGCTCACGATTTTACCGTCGGCCTGCAAGCGGAGGGCTTGAATGTTGTCGCCGAGGGTGTTGAGGTTGTGCACGATGCTGCCGCTTTGCCCGAACGATGCGTCGGATTGCCCATTGGGCAACAAGCGGGCCATCGCCGTGTGATAGGTTCCGTTGACGTTGGCCGAGCCACCGAGCAGGAGTTTTCCGTCGGGTTGCAGTGCGATGTCGCTTAGTTGTTCGTGGGCATTGCTCACCTGTATAATTTTTACACCATTGTCGCCAAAGCCGGAATCGAGGTTGCCGTTGGGCAAAATGCGGACGACCGCCATGCCCGTATTGGCCGGCTGGACCTGACAATAACCGGCTATCACAATTTTACCATCGGGCTGCAACACGGCCGACGAGGGGAAATCCTCGCCGCTCGTGATCGAAAAAATGACTTTTCCATCGCTGCTGAACGAGTTGTCCGGGTTGCCGTTGGGCAGGTAGCGCAGGGCAGCGAATTTTTCCAGGTTGCCGATTGTGGCATGGCAGGCGACGACGATGCGTCCATCCGACTGCAGCATGATCTCTTCTACCCCCGCATAACTGTCGCCCAGCGGGGTGTGTACGAAACCCGCGCCGCCGCCGAAACTGTTGTCGACCGTGCCGTTGGCGTGAAAACGCCAGACGACGGGTTCGAGATAGCCGGTGATATTGGCGATGCCGCCCAACAGTATTTTCCCGTCGGGTTGCACGACAAGGGAGGTTCCGTATTGTGCGTAGTTGCTGACTTGCTTGAGCAAAATGCCGTCGCCGTCGAAGGCCGGATCGGGCGAGCCGTCGGCATTGAAACGCGCCAGCAAAAAATAGTCGTCCTCGTTGTTCCAGGCCGAACCGGCACAGAGAAACTTGCCGTCGGGCAAAAGCCAAATCTTGTTGGCTTCCGCGTTCAGGTTGGGCAGGCCGACCATTTTTTTGCCATTGATGCCGAACGTTTCGTCGATCGTGCCGTCGGGCATGTAGCGGAGCAGGGCGATTTGGCTGGAAATATCGTCACTGGGTTGCCAGGTTCCGCCCACTACGAGGATGCGGCCGTTGGGCAGCAGGGCTACGTCGCTGGCACTGGCATGGCCGCCGCTGAGAAAGGAGGTGATCGCCGAACCGTCGTTGGAAAACGAGGGATCTAAAAAACCTGCCTGCGCCGGTACGAGCAGGGGAAACAACAGACAGATGAACATGCTGAAAAACGGTTTTTTTGACATAGCCATTTGCAGGTATTGCATGATGAATGTTTGGGTAAAAATGACAGGGCAAAGGTGGCCGTATCCAGCTTTGAGGCGCGTTGCCGTTGTTGTCAAATTCGTTGCAACAGGCCCGCACAGATGTTGCAAAACATATCAATCCTGTTGCAAAACCCTGATTTTTGCCCGGAACGGGCTTAGTTTCGCCTTGTCTCTCATTCCCCCTTTCGATGAAAAATACAGCCTGCATCCTCTGCTTGCTTTTTCTGAGTCTGGTCCAGCGCCCTCCCTGCGTCGCGCAAAGCAACAAGGCCGACAGCCTGCGCGCCCTGCTGGCCCGTACCGCCGATCGCCCGACCCGCCTGCGGCTGGCATTTACCCTCGGTAAAAACCTGCACCATGCCGACAGCCTCGACCTTTACGGCAAACGCCTGCTGGATGAAGGCCGTAAACACCGCGAGCCGTTGGCTACCGCTTACGGCGAGCGCTTGCTGGGCGACGCGGATTTTTACCGTTTGCAATACGAAAGCGCATTCGGCCATTATTTCCGCGCCGATTCCGCCTTTAAAGCCGCTGGAGAAGACCCCGAACGCCTCACCGTGCTGAGCAACGGCGTCTACGCCCTGATGCTCCTGGGCCGTTACGGCGACGCCATCGAGTGGGCTTCAACCCAAATGGAACTCTCCGAATCACTCGGCAATACCGACAACGCGGGGCAAGCGGCGCGCAGCATCGGTGATTGCCTGCTCAAACAGAAAAAATTCCGGGAAGCGCTTCCCTATTTTTACAAAAGCCTGGCCTGGGAAAAACAAAACAACCCGCAAGACCTGTGTTGCATACAACTGGCCATTGTCTACGAACACTTGCAAATGCCCGATTCTGCGCGGTATTT
>JAEUUU010000003.1 GCA_016787345.1 Saprospiraceae bacterium
AAAGCCATCGGGCAAATGCAAAACAGCAGCAAGTCCCGGCTCAAAGTGATCGCCCGATGGTCGGGGCGGATCAATTTACTTTTGGCCTTGTGCATTGCCTTTATCGGCGTAGTGTTGTCGAGGGGCGGTTGGGCCGGTTGATGCAAAAAACACGAGCCGCCCCGGACACTCCGGGACGGCTCGCGATGAAGCGATTTTTCCGACGCCATTCTTTTTTAGTCGCGGACAAATTTCACGATGTCCGTATCGCCGTTGCCGCCGCTCGTATGCTCAAAGTGCATGAACGTGTCGGTCTGCTGGATGATGCGCCAGTCTTCTTCCAACTCTAAAAGGGCCGAAGGCGGGTTTCCGTTGAAGTCGATCAGGAACTTGTTGGCACTGTCGTCGAAGCCGGTCGACCAGCTGCCCGACCAGCTCTGCCCCGAGCGTGTGGCCGTGAGCGAGCCGTTGCTGCCGAATTCGAACGTGTAGCCGTTGTAGTTGCCGGTTTCGTCCTGCTTGTCGAAGAAATAACTGACCCGCCAGGCCCCTGCCGCGGGCGGATTGCCACCGCCGGGTGAAGGGTTGTCGTCGCTGCTGTTGGAACAGCTGGCAAAACTGGCGGAAATCAGCACGACGAGGGCCCAAACGGCGAGATTAAATGGAAAGCGTTTCATAGTAGCGTTTGTCTTTTTTCGTGATAGTGATGCCACAAAGAAAGCCGCCCGTATTCCCGCCTGCCAAATGCTTGCTTCCGAAACGGGCGAATTGTCCTCCCAACGGGAAATTATCGGCCCCGGCCCCCCGGCTATTCCTCCGCAAACTCCTCCACGCGGCTTTGCGCCGCCACATAGTAAGCGCCCTGAGTCACCACTTGCACACCTTCCGCCAAGGCTTGTTCGGGTTGCACGATGAGATAGCCATCTTTGGCCGGCAGGGTTTTGACCCGTATTTTTTTAAAAAACACCTTGTCTCCACCGTCTTTTTCAAACAGGAAAATATACGCGCCGTCTTCTTCCTGCACGACGGCATCGGCGGGCAATGCCGGTTGCGCAACAGATTGTTCGCCGTACAGAATGCGGCCTTGCACGTAGGCGCCGTTGACGAGCGTGGCCGAAGCCGCGCCTTTGAGCCGGGCGTGTGCCCGCACGGCCTTGCGTTCCGGATCGAGGGATGGGTCGATGCTGAATATTTCGGCCGATTGCACACTGCCGCCGGGCAGATCGAGCAGCACGGTTTGACCTTTTCGCACCAGCGACAAATCTTTTTCAAAAACGAAAATATCGGCGTGGAGCTGCGACACATCGAGCACCTCGCAGACCGGCGAACCCATCTGAACGGCGCTGCCGGGCGTCACAAACGTGCGGGTCACGGTGCCGGCAAAAGGCGCCGTCAGGGTGATTTCGGTACGAACCTTGTCGGGCGTCAGGTTGGCGGCGTCGATGTGGTAGAGGGCGAGTTTGGCGGCCAGCAGTTGCAGGCGGGTCTGGGCTTCACGGCGGTCGGCTTCGGCTTTCTGGAAGTTTTTGAGGGCCGTGGCGTTGTCGTCGCGCAGCGATTTGTAGCGTTCGTATTCGGTGTTGAGAAATACCAGGCGGTCGCGGGTTTCGAGATAGTCCTGCTGGATGTCGACCAGATCGGGTTTGCGGATCACGGCCAGTATTTCGCCCTTGGCGACGGTTTTGTTGAGGCCGGTGCGCAGGCTGGTGACGATACCGTCCGAAAATGCCGATACGGTGGCGATAGACTCGTTGTGTACCCGCAGTTCGCCGCTCACGGCCAGCGCCTGTGCGGCAGTGCGTAGTTGGGGCGCCGACCAGCGGATGCCGGCGGTTCTGACTTGTTCGGCGCTGAGGTGCAGGCCGGGGTGTTCTTTTTGCGCCGATGGTTCGGCCGCCTGCGCCGCCTCGGCAGGAGCGCTTGTGTTGCCGCAGCCAGACAAAAAGCTGATAGCGAATAAAAGGGCGGTTATGCTGAAAAATGAATATTTCATGGATGAATTTTTTGAAAAATGAAGGGGAAACAAGCGGGTTATTCGCCCAGCAACGCCTGAATTTCCACCACGGTGCGGTTCAGGTTGTACTGGTTTTCGAGGTTGTCGAGTTCGATGCGCAGGGCGCGGTCGGCGTATTGTGAAAACTCGATAAAATCGAATTCTCCCGCCTGATAATTGCGCTGGGCGCTGCGGAGCAATTCGGCTGCAACCAGACTGCTTTCCTTGAGGTAATACTCGCGCAGGATGCCGTATTTCTCCAGTTCGTGCAAGAGGTGGCCGAGTTCCATTTCCCGCTGCAACAAAGCGTTGTTGTACGCTTCGCGGGCGATGTCGATGTTTTTCGCGGAGGCTTCGAGGCGTCTGTTCCAGCCTTTTTGCACCAATGGGACCGACAACCCGACCTGATAACCCGGATACAACAGGTCGTTGGCGAGGTACTGGGCGCTGAGGCCGGCGTTGAAATTGGGGCTGCGGCGCGCCTGTTCGGTTTTTTGCTCGGCCTGCGCTACTTCGATGCGTTGCTGCATGGCCATCAGTCCCGCCGAACCGCGCAGCCTGACCGTATCTGCCAGGTTGAAATCGGCGGGTTGAAAAGGCGGTACAATGGCTTCCACGGGCGTCGACAAACCCAGCAATTTGCCCAATACGTACTGGTCGAAGCCGGTTTCGTGTCCGATCGTTTCCAGTTCGAGCCGGATGCGGCGCGACTGGTCGCGGGCGGCCATTTGTTCAGCCAGACCGATCTCGCCGGCGCGGTAGCGGCTGTCGGCCGTGGCGGCCGCGGTTTGGTACAGGCTGTCGAGGCGCACAAACAGGGCTTTTTTACTGTTCAAATAAGCCAGGTGCCGGTACAGCCCCCGCACCTCGCGGATCAATTCCTGCTGGCTCAGGTGTTGTTCGGCTGTTGCCAGCATAGCCTGGCGTTCGTGCAAGCCGCGTTGCGCACGGGTATAACGCGGGGCCGGGAAATTCTGGTTGACGCCGAAATTGGTTGCCCCGAACATCCCCAGATCGGGGTCGGCCGTGATGTTGTGGTACACGTCGGTGGGCGCCCATACCGCCGGCGCGCGCGCCAATAGTTGTTGTTGTTCAATGCGCGCCTGACCGGCTTTCAGGGTCGGGTGGTTGGCGAGCGCCAGTTGAATAGCCTCCTGTTCGGTCAGCGCGGTTTGCGCATGCAGCGAAGCGGCGCCGAGGGCCATCAGCAAGGGCAGCAGCACGGTCAGCCGCGGCTTGGCTATCTTTCTTTTGGCAAAAAACAAGGCATACAACACGGGCAAAACCAGCAGCGTTAGCAGGGTGGAGGTGACCAGTCCTCCGATCACCACGGTGGCCAAAGGCCGCTGCACCTCGGCCCCGGCGCCATGCGACAAGGCCATGGGCAAAAAGCCCAGCGAGGCCACCGCCGCCGTCATCAGCACCGGCCGCAGGCGTACCAGCGCGCCCTGCCGGATGCGTTCATACACGTCGGTTACGCCTTCTTTTTCCAGTTGGTTGAAATATGAAATGAGCACGATACCGTTGAGTACCGCCACCCCGAACAGCGCGATAAAACCCACCCCGGCCGAGATCGAAAAAGGCATGTCGCGCAGCCACAGCGCCAGCACGCCGCCAATGGCCGAAAAGGGAATGGCGGTGAAAATCAGGGCGCTTTCCTTGATCGAATTGAACGTAAAAAACAGCAGGGTAAAGATCAGCAACAGAGCCACCGGCACGGCTATCGACAAACGCGCCTTGGCGCCCTGCAGGTTTTCAAATTGGCCGCCCAGCGAAGTGTGGTACCCCGCCGGCAGGTCGAGACGAGTGTCGACGATCTGCTGCACGTCGCGGATGACGCTTTCCACGTCGCGGCCGCGCACGTTGGCGCTGACGACGAGGCGGCGCTGTCCGTTGTCGCGGCTGATCTGGGCGGCGCCGTTGCGGTACCCCACGTCGGCCACGGCGGAAAGCGGGATGAGGCGGCCGTCGGGTGTGGCAATGGGCAGGTTACGCACGTCTTCGAGGTCGCGGCGGCGGGTGGTGTCGAGCCGCAGCACCAGGTCGAAACGGCGCTCGTCTTCAAACATCACACCGGCTTTTTCGCCGGCAAATGCCGTGCGCAGGGCCGTGTTGACGTCTTTGATGTGCAACCCGAAACGCGCCAGCGCGCCGTAGTCGTAGCGCACCGAAATCTGCGGCAGGCCCTGTATAGGCTCGGCTTTGAGGTCGGCAATACCCGGCACTTCGCGCAAAAGCCGTACGGTCTGATCGCCGCAGCGCACGAGCGAGTCGAGGTTTTCGCCGAAAATTTTGACCGCGATATCGGAGCGGACGCCGGTCATCATCTCGTCGAAACGCATTTTGATGGGCTGGGTAAATTCAAACGCCATACCCGGCACGTCTTGCACTTTTTCTTCGATCAGGGCCACCAGTTCCTCCTTGGTTTCGGCCCTGGTCCATTCTTTTTTATCTTTTAAAAGAATGGCGTTGTCGGCGGTTTCGATGGCCATCGGGTCGGTGGGTATTTCTGCCGAACCGATCTTGGAGATGACCTGCTCCACCTCGTCGGGAAAATTTTCAAGGATGATTTTTTGCACCAGCCGGTGGCTTTCCAGGGTCTGCGTGAGCGAGCTGCCGGGCTTTAAAAAACCGTGCATCATGATGTCGCCCTCGTCGAGCGTGGGGATAAACTCCCCGCCCAGTCGACTGAACAGCATCAAGGCGCCGGCCAGCAGGACAAGCGCGGCGGCTGTGACGGTTTTTTTCCAGTGAAAAGCCCACTGCAGAGCGGGCAGGTATATTTTTTGGCAAAAACCGATGATGCGATCGGCCAGGGTTTGGCCGAAGTGGATTTTTTTACTCAAAAACACCGATGAGGCCACCGGCACGTAGGTCAGGGTGAGCAATAAAGCGCCGATCAGGGCGAAAGAAACCGTCTGCGCCATGGGTTTGAACATCCGGCCCTCCACACCTGTCAGCGCCAGAATGGGCAGGTACACGATCAGGATGATGACCACCCCGAACACGGAGGAGCGCATAATCTTGCTGGAGGCGTGGTAAACGCTTTCATCCATCTCCGTCTGCATCAGGTGTACCTGGCTGGCGCCGCCGCTGAGCCTTCGGTAATGGGTGTGCAGATAATGCAGGGTGGCTTCCACGACGATCACAGCGCCGTCGACGATCAGACCGAAGTCGATGGCGCCCAGCGACATGAGGTTGGCCGTGATGCCGAACGTTTGCATCATACCGATGGCAAACAGCATCGACAGCGGCACCACGGAGGCGATCACCAGTCCGGCCCGCCAGTTGCCCACCAGCAGTACAAGAATAAAAACCACGATCAAAGCGCCTTCGATCAGGTTGGTGCGCACGGTGCTGACGGTTCGGTCGACCAGTTTTTCGCGGTCGAGAAAAGTGGTGATGTGTACGCCTTCGGGCAGCGATTTTTCTACCGTGGCGAGGCGTTCCTTTACGTTTCGGATCACGTGGGCGGCGTTTTCGCCTTTGAGCATCATCACGATACCCAGCACGATTTCGCCTTCGCCGTTGTGGCTCACGGCGCCGTAGCGGAGGGCTGAGCCCAGGCGCACATCGGCCACGTCGCCGATGCGCAAGGGGGCGCCGGCGTTGTTGCGCACGACGATCTGGCGCAGGTCGTCGAGGCTGCGGGCCAGGCCTTCGGAGCGGATGAAGTAGGCGTTGGCCGACTTTTCGATGTAGGCGCCGCCGGTGTTTTCATTGGCCGATTGCAGGGCTTCGTACACTTCGCCGATGCTCAGGCCGAAGCTTTGCAGGCGCTCCGGCGTGACAGCCACTTCGTATTGTTTCAAAAAACCGCCGAAGCTGTTGATTTCCACGACGCCGGGGATGCCGGCCAGTTGTTTTTTGACGATCCACTCCTGAATCGTGCGCAGTTCGGTTGCAGAGTAGCGCTGTTCGTAACCGGGTTTGGGTTCGATGCGATAGTGCAGGATTTCGCCCAGGCCGGTCGAAATAGGCGCCAGTTCGGGTGTGCCGAGCCCTTCGGGAATGATGGATTCGGCTTCTTTCAGGCGTTCGTTGAGCAGCTGGCGCGCGAGGTACTGGTCCACGTCGTCGCGAAATACCACGGTGACCACGCTCAGGCCGAAGCGACTGATCGAGCGCAGTTCGACAACGCCGGGGATGTTGCGCACACTTTGTTCGATGGGCGCGGTGACGAATTGTTCCACTTCCTGCGTAGCCAGGGTGGGGCACACGGTGAGCACCTGTGCCTGGTTGTTGGTGATATCGGGGATGGCGTCGATGGGCAGGCGGGAAAACTGGTAGATGCCCCAGCAGACGAGCGCCAGGGTACCTAGCCACACCAACACCTTGTTTTCGAGAGAAAACCGGATAATACGGTCGAGCATAATGGTTGAGGATAACCGGATTGTGTGCCGGAGTACGAGGGTTGGCGCCGGGACTAATCAGTGTCGGGGCAATTCGCACACGTCACGCCGATCCGGAATGATGGATGGACCGCAGGCAAGGGGCCTCGGTCGGAGCATACAAAAAATGGAAAGGGGGAAAACCTCAACCCGCTCTTGGCGGCTGGAAAATACTGCCGGAAAAGGGGTGTAGCCGGCACTGCGGTTCGTGAAACTGGCTGCTCCGTTGTTCGTCGGGCAAAATGGAGAGTTGAAAATTTGGCACTTCGGGCAATGCGGCCAGTGAAAGGGCCAGGGCGCAGCAATCGTGTTCGTGCGTGTGATGCTTCATCGGCAAATCCGAATGATCGTGATCGCCGAGGTGTTTTTGATAGGCTTTCCCGTAGTGCAGCGACAGAAATTCAACAAAGGAAACAGCGTCCGGGGAATTGACCTGATGGACCTGATAATGCCGCACCAGTCCGGGGAATTTACCCGCTTCCTCCCATATCCAGCGCGGCACCAGGGCCTGGAGCAGGTAAATGAGGAGGATGATTTTGGCCCGGATGAACATGGGTGGCAGTAATCTGTTGGGGCAAAGGTAACGGATTGACGCACTTTAACCCGTGATAAAAGCTACGTTTATCAAAAACGCATCAGGTATTCCGTCAGGTTTTGCTCGGTATCCAGTCCGAGCCGCTTGCGCAGGCGGTACCGGCTGGCTTCCACGCCGCGTATGGAAATGTTCATCAGTGCGGCAATTTCCTTGCTGGAAAGGTTCATGCGCAGGTACACGCAAAGTTTGTAGTCGTTGGGGCTGAGCTGCGCGTATTGTTCGCCCAGGCGTTTGAGGAAGTCGGTGTGTACCTGGTCGAAATTGTAGGAAAAATGTTCCCAGTCGGCGTCGACGCTGGCGTCCTGTTCCATCATTTTGATGATTCGGGAAACCTCTTTGGCAAATTCCGGCGAGGCGCCCATCTTCTTTTCCAGTCGTTCCAGGGCGCTTTTTACGGAGTTGAGAAACTCGTTTTTTTGCACGAGGTGCATGGTGGTAGAGGCGAGTTCCTGGGTTTTATGGTGTATTTCGGCCTCCAGTTTTTCGTTTTTCAGCCGATTGATTACTTCTTCCGAGCGCAGGGCGTTTAGTTGGTGTTCTTCTTCGCGCTGGCGGTGGCGGGTTTGCATATCCTGCTTTTCCCGCTCGAAGCGTTTGCGTTGCCGGTGGATGATGCCCGCGATCAGGCCGAGCAACAGCAGGGTGTAGAAAAAATAAGCGAGCCGGCTGGCGTACCAGGGCGGCAGGATCGTGAAACGAAAAACCTGTTCGGCGCTTTCGATGCCGTGCTGATTGCGGGCTTTTACGCGAAAAGTATAGTCGCCGGGGTGCAAATTGGTGAATACCAGACTGGGTTGAACGTCCCAGTCCGACCAGTTCTGTTCGGCGCCTTCGAGAAAATGCGCGTACTGCACCTGATCGCTGCCGGGATAATCAGGCGAGGCAAATGTGAATTCCAGCGTGTTCTGGCGGCTCGAAAGCGTTATTTCTTTCAAGGGCTTCGAAGCGCCCGCATATCCGCCGAACAGTACGCTGTCGAGCGGCCCTTTGATCCGCACCTCCTGCAGCACCAGCCGGATCAGGCTGTCGCTGGCGAGGTAGACGGCCGGATTGAAATGGATAAAGCCCTGGTCGGTTGCGAGGAATACGTTTTGCTGATCGACGGGCAGCACGAACGGGAAGCCGCCTGTCAGCTTGCCCGCCAGTTCGGGGATAGGTATGCGGCGCACGGCTTTGGTCAGGGCATTGTTTTCGATCAGCAAAAGACCGGTTTCTTTGTCGGCAGCGTACCAGATATTGCCGCGTTCATCGGCGCACAGGTATTTGACGCTGTTTTTTTCTTTAAAAATACGGTTGAAAGTAGGTTCGGGTAGGAGTTTGTTTAATTCCTGATCGTAATAAAACACCCCTTTTTCACCCGTAAAAAAGATGGACTCGCCGATCTGGAACAGGTGATTACCCACATCGGAGGGTAAGCCGCGCGCCGCTCCGAAAAACTCCGCCGTCACGCTATCCTGTTCCGGCACGACGTGCAGGCGGTAGACGCCGCGGTACGGGTGCGCCATCCAGATGTCGCCCTGCTGGTCTTTTGCCAGTATGCGGCTGCTTTCTGAAAAACCTTTGAGCGTATTGTCGAATGCCCAACCGGTGGGTGTTTTGCGGAAAACGGACAGCCCGTTGTAGTACCCTGCAACGGCCAGGTCGGCGCCGAGCGGTACGAATTTCCAGATGCCTTGCAGGCGGGTGAGGGCACGCGCATCGAGGTTTTCGACGGCAAATGCCCCTTCGTGGTGCCCCATCAGCAATTGGTCGCCGAGCAGGTTGAGGCTCCAGACCTGGCCTTCCGAATGTTGCACCTGGGAGAATTTCTGGCGCTCGGAGGGGCTGTAATAGGGCTTCCAGTCGGTGGCATAAAGGCCGGTATTGGTACCGAAATAGATTTTGCCGCGAAATACCTGCGCGGCGTAGCCAGTGCCCTGCAATTCGCCGTCGGGGAAGAAGGTGGTGATGGGAGAGTTCAGGTCGGCAAAATCGATCCCGTTGTCCAGCCCGAGCCATACGCTGCCTTTGGCGGTCGGCAGCAGGCTCAGCACCGTGTTGTTTTGCAGGCCGCTTTTTTTGTTCAAATGCTGGAGTATCCTGCGCTGCGGATCGAGGGTGACCAGTCCGTTGAGCGAGGTGCCGAGGGCGATGTTGCCGTTGGGCATCGGCGCTGCGCAAAAGATCCGGTTATCGATGAGAAACCGGTCGTTTTGGGTGGGCCAGGGGGCAAAATCGCGACCGGCGAAGTAAAAAATGCCGTCTTTGATGGTCGTGACCAGGATGGTGTCGCCCCGCAGCGGAAACACGCCCGAAATCTTCCCGTTTTCGAAACGGGCGGGGTGGGAGAGGGGCTGCAGGCGATCGTTTTCGAAGGTGTACAATCGGTTGGCTTCGTCCTGCACCAGCAAGGCTCCTTTCCAGTTGCCCATAAACAACAGGGTAGAACCTTCCGGAAAGAGCAGGCTGACCTGTTCGGCATGGTACCGGAATACCTGATGGTCGGTGCGGAAAAACACCCCTTCTTTTCGCACCTCCACGTCCCATACGTCGCCGAAATGGCGGCCGTTTTCCGGGATCAGGTGTTTGAGCGACTGATACTGCATGACGCCCCGCTCGTCGGGAGCGAAATACCCGAAATCGCCCTGGCCGCCCGCGTACACCCTGTCGCCTTCGCCAACCTGCACCGCGCGGACGATGGTGCCGTTGCTCAGGGGGTAGAGCCGCCAATGCGCGCCGTCGAATTCCAGTAGTCCGGCATTGTTGGCAAACCACAACACGCCGTTTTTGCCCTGTGCGATGTCCCACGATTGCGTGCCGGCCTTGTAGCGGGTTTTGTTAAAATTCAATACGGGCGGGTTGCCCAGATTGACCGCCTGCGCCCGCAGCAAACCGCTCCAGATAACGAGTAACAACCCGAGCGGCATGTAGTATCCCATCCTTAAGTGCTTCATACTTACTGGAATCAAAAGTAGGGAATTTCATTGTTCCGGCGGCCCGAAATGACCGGGGGTGTAGTAATGATGTAGTAGTCCGAAAGGCCTGCTGTGGTAGTTTAGTCGTATCCCGAAATAATGGTAAAACGACTGTCTAATGGGACTTTTGCTTTCGGAATTCCAATTTTTCCATTTAATTTTTTAAATTCTAACCTAGTACTCAAAATAAAATTATGAAAAAAACTTCCCTCTATTTCGGGCTGTTCGCGGCGCTTGTCGTAGCAGCTGTGTTGGTTTCTTGTAAAAAAGATCCCGAGCCTGAAGTAATTGCCGGGTTCGAGTATTCCATCGATCCGAACGATTTTTACAAGGTGACCTTCACGAACGCTTCTGAAAATTACTCCTCGGTATCCTGGGACTTTGGCGACGGTACCGCCGCCTCTTCCGAAGAAAACCCGGTACACGTGTACACGACGGTGGGTACCTTTAAAGTAAAACTGACGGCGACCAGCAAAGACGGCAAAACCACCAACTCCCAATCACAGGATATTGCCATCACCGACCCGAATGCCGAATTGTTCAAACTCGTGGGCAACGTATCCAAAACCTGGAAACTGCTCCGCGTACCGGCACAGGGCGCATGGCCGCTCGAAGTCGGCCCGATTGCCAAAGACCAGGTCTGGTGGGCTATGGGCCGCGACAACGACGAGATCGCGCTCCGTCCCTGCATCATGAACGATGAATATACCTTCGGCCGCGACGGCTCGTACAAGTACAATTCCAACGGCGACTTCTGGGCCGAGGGCGGCGTGTTTGAACCCGCCAACCTGTGCCAGACGACTTCGCCCGCCAACCTCACCGGCCCCGGCGGTACCGACCTCTCTGCTTTTGGCGACGGCAACCACCAGTTTACCCTGACCACCGGCGTCAAACCTACCCTCACCGTGACGGGCCTCGGCGCCTTCATCGGGCTGCCCAAAATCGGTACCGACGTGGAAGTCAGCGTACCGCAACAATCGGTTACCTACGACATCATCAAACTCACCGACGGCGCCGTGGATACCCTGATTCTGGAGGTAGACTGGAAATTCCAGAACAACACCAGCGGCCTCGACGATGCCTACTGGAAGATGGTACTGGTACACTACGATGACCCCAATGCCGAACCGGCCATCCCGGATCCGAAACCCGTGGCTGCCTTTACGGGCGCTGCCGAGGGCCTGAAAGTGACCTTTACCAACACCACCAAGTATGCCACTTCGTACAACTGGGATTTCGGCGACGGCTCCTCTTCCGGCGAAGAAAACCCGGTACATACCTATGCAGCTGCCGGTGAATACACCGTCGTACTGACCGCGTCCAACTCGGTGGGTTCGGCCACGGCTTCGCAAACGTTTACCGTTACCTCGGGCAGTATGGTGGAATCCGACCTGATCGGCGCCCCCTGGAAAGTTCGCCCGGATGCCAACTCGATCTTCGTCGGTCCGGCACTCGGCAGCAATGCCTGGTGGGGTGTTCCGCTCAACTATCTCGACGGCTCCTCCACGGGTACCGACGACTGGTCGTGCATCACCAACGATGAATTTATCTTCAGCGCCGGCGGCGTGTACGAATACAAAACCAACGGCGATGCCCGCAACGACGGTTACATGGGCGCACCCAACGGTTGCTGGTCGGATGCCCAGGTAGCAGCCAGCGGCAACGGCGCAGCCTTCGGCTCGGCCGTGCACAGCTTCACCTTTACCCCCGCTTCGGGTGGCAACCGTCCGATCATCACCGTGACCAACGGCGCGACCGGCGCGGCCTTCATCGGCTTCTACAAAGGCTACTACGGCGGTGAAAACAAGGAAGGTGTGAACCCGCCCAACGGCGGCCTCAGCACCAACCGTTACGAAGTAATGAGCTACCTGAAAGACGCCAGCGGTGAAACGCTCACCATTTCGGTCGACATCTCCGCCAACCACGACGGCTCCTCCGCCTGGACCATGGTGCTGGTGCGTTAAACGAAAATGAGTTTAGTGATAATGACCTTGAGGCTGTTTCACAAGTCCGGCCGACCCAAAAGCGGGGATGTAATTGCCCGCTGAGCCGTTGAGGCAAAGCGTTTGTCCGGATTTCTTCTTTGCGTTCTTTGCGGCTTTGCGTGAAAAAATTAAGTGTCACGCGAAGTCGCAAAGTGCGCAAAGTTTGCAGAATCCCCTCTGTGCCTCTGTGTCTCTGCGTGAAACCCAAAAAAGCCGCGAAGCGGCAACGCGCTTCCTTTGCGTCCTGGCGTGAAGGTTTTATTCCCGGGTAGCCTGACTTGTGAGACAGCCTCTTTTTTCCCCGACAGCCCTGCTGTTCGTACTCCTTCCTTCATATCCTATTGCCAGATCGTATGAACCGAATATTATTCTCTCTGATAGCCGTGTTTTTCCTTTCTGCCGGCGCCCTCCGCGCCCAGATCGTGACCGGTACTGTAACCGACGCCTCCGGCAATGCGCTGGTCGGCGTCACTGTTTTTGTAAAAGGTACCAACAACGGTACAACCACCGGTATCGAGGGCGAATACCGCCTCGACGCCGGCAACGGCACCCTGGTTTTCCGCTATGTCGGCTATACCACCCAGGAAATCGACCTGCAAAACCGCACGTCGCTCGATGTCGTACTGGTCGAAGATGCCCAGTCGCTCGAATCCGTCGTCGTAGTGGGCTACGGCACCCAAAAGAAGAAAGAACTGACCACCGCTGTCGTGCTGGTGGATGAAAAAGATATACGCGACCGTCCCATGGTGTCGGCAGCCGAAGCCCTGCAGGGCAAAGCGGCCGGCGTGCAGGTCGTGCAACCATCCGGCAAACCCGGCGGCGATATTTCCGTGCGGGTGCGCGGCTCTACCTCCGTTTTGGCCGGCAACGAACCGCTGTACGTCGTCGACGGCGTACCGACCACCGATATTCGCGGCCTCAATCCCGCCGACATCGCCACGATGACCGTGCTGAAAGACGCCGCATCGGCCGCCATTTACGGCGCCCGCGCCGCCAACGGGGTCGTGCTGATTACCACCAACCGGGGCCAGGAAAATACTTCCACGGTCCGTTTTTCCGCCTACACGGGCTTCTCCGACCTGCGCAAAACCGTAGAAGTGCTCAGCACCAGAAGCTACCGCGAACTGATCGATGAAATTATCCCCGGCAGCCTCGACCCCGCCGCCACCAGTTATACCAACTGGAGCGACGAAGTATTCGGTATTGGTAAAAACCAAAGCTACCAGCTCGCTTTCCTGGGGGGCAACGACAAGTCGCGGTACATGATCTCGACCAACTACCTCAACAATGAAGGCATCGTGCGCCCGGCCCGATTCGACCGCTATTCCGTCCGCTTCAACCTCGACAACCAGGCCAAGGACTGGCTCAAAGTCGGAACCAGTATCAATATTCTTCGTTCCCGCACCAAAGACACGCCCGACAACGCCAGTTCGGGCCGCGGGGGCGTCATCATGAGCGCGCTCAATACGCCGCCCTTCCTCCGCATTTACAAAAAGGACGGCAGCGGCCAATTTGATCCCAACCCTTTTCAACCTTCCTGGGAAAACCCCGTGGCCTACATGGAAGGCCCCGATCAGGAATCGACCGACAGCCGTCTGTTCGGCAACATTTACGCAGAGGTTGCTCTTTTGAAAGGATTGTCGCTGAAAACCAATTTCGGCGCCGACCTCAGCAGCCATCAATGGGATTACTACCTCGACCCTTTCCGCACCAATTACGGCCGTGACCAGAACGGTATCGGCCGCGCCGACAAATCGAATACCAGCACCTGGCTCTGGGAAAACACCGCCGCCTACACCACCACATTCGGCAAAAACAACGTGTCTTTCCTCGCCGGCAGCAGCGTTCAAAAACTGCGCTGGAGCGACTCCTACATTCAGGGCAACGACTTCCCCGCCGACGTGTCGGTCACAACCCTCAACGCCGCCAACAACGTGGTCGGCGACACGCGCGAAGAAGAATGGGCCCTGGCCTCCTTCTTCGGCCGCGTCACTTACGACTGGGAAAGCCGCTACCTGTTCACCGCCTCGGTGCGCCGCGACGGCTCCTCCAAACTGGCCCACCACTGGGGCACCATGCCTTCGTTCTCCGTGGGCTGGCGCATCTCCGCCGAGCCGTTTATGCAGGGCATCGACTTCATTTACG
Source organism: Saprospiraceae bacterium (assembly GCA_016787345.1). Taxonomy (GTDB): domain Bacteria; phylum Bacteroidota; class Bacteroidia; order Chitinophagales; family Saprospiraceae; genus M3007. Next base: position 14,043 of record JAEUUU010000003.1, read on the forward strand.
ACCTCAAACTGCGCGCCGGCTGGGGTAAAAACGGCAACCAGGAAGGTATTCCCAATTACGCCCGCTATGGCCTGGTGTCGTACTACCGCCGCGCCCAAACCAACCCGCTCTCCGGCCCTGCCTCCGTACAGGTCACCTATGGCAACCCCGATCTGCGCTGGGAGACGACCGCCCAAACCAACCTCGGCTTCGACCTGACGCTCTGGGACGGCCGCGCAACGCTCGTGGTAGATGCCTATTCGAAAAAAACCGACGACGTCATTCTCAACGTCCAGCTCTCCAATTCCCTGCCCATCACGACCATCCAAACCAATGCGGGGAAAATTGAAAACAAAGGGATCGATATCAGCCTTTCAACCGTCAACCTGGTGAAAAAGCTGAAATGGAGCACAGATTTTAATATTTCCTTCAACCGCAACGAAGTGACCGACCTGCAATACACCGACGTGTATTACTTCGGCCGCATCTACAGCAACAACCAGGACGTCGCCATCGTGCGCGAAGGACTGCCGCTGGGCACTTTCTTCGGCTACGTCTCCGAAGGCGTCGACCCCGAAACGGGCGACATCAAATACAAAGACGTGAACGGCAACGGCATCTTCGACCCGGGCGACCGCACCGTGATCGGCGATGCGCAACCCGATTTTGTATTCGGCCTGACCAACTCCTTCTCCTGGCGCCGTTTCGATTTCAATTTCTTCTTCCAGGGCAGCGTGGGCAATGATATTTACAACGCCACCCGCATCGACCTCGAAGGTATGTTCGACAGCAAAAACCAATCGGTCGACGTGCTGCGCCGCTGGACGCCCAACAACCGCTACACCGACATCCCGCGCGCAGTGGGCGGCGGCAACACGGATAACGTGCGCAACTCCACCCGCTTTGTGGAAGACGGCAGCTACCTGCGCCTCAAAGCGGTTACCCTGTCGTACAACTTCAACACCGCCCGCATGAGCCGCCTGGGCATCAGCCGCCTTTCGGTGTACACCACCGGCCAAAACCTGGTTACGTTGACCAAATACAGCGGCTTCGATCCGGAAGTGAATGCTTACGGCCTCAGCGCCACCGAACTGGGCATCGACTACGGCACCTATCCGCAGGCCCGTACCTTGACGGTCGGTATGAACGTAGAATTCTAAACCCCCGGATTTTCACCCACGCTTATTCATTGGAAATCATGAAAAAAATACTCTTTTCCTTATCAATACTGGCCACAGCGCTGCTGCTGGGTTCCTGTGAAAAATTCCTCGAACTGGAGCCCCAATCGCAAGGCGTTGCAGTAACCAATACCAGCGCCGACTCGGTTTTGTACAAGTCGGCCAGCGAAGTGGAAGCCGCCCTTGCCGGTTGCTACTCGGATTTTAAAAACGAATACTACCAGCTGGACTACTTCGTCAACGGCGATGCACAATCCGACGACGCCTATGCCGGCGGCGACAATCCGGCCAATTTCCAGATCGACGACTACAAACTCGACGCGACCAACACCAACGTGAGCCGCGACTGGGCTTATTTGTACTCCACGGTCGGCAAATGCAACGCGGTGATCAACAACGTCGGAAAGGTCAGCGATCCGGCCCTGACGGACACCCGCAAGGCTGAAATTCTGGGTGAAGCCTCGTTTATCCGCGCATTTATGTACTTCCAGCTGGTACAACTCTGGGGCGACGTGCCGCTCCAGTTGCAGGAAGTGACCACGATCAGCGCCGACAACCTGGATGACATTTATCCCATCATTTTCCCGGCCCGCGCACCGAAAGAGGAAATCTATGCTCAAATCATTGCCGATCTGGAAACCGCGTTGCCGCGCGTGCGCACCACCAACGTGCATAAAGGTTATGTCACCAAAGGCGCCGTCAACGCCATGCTGGCCAAGGTGTACGCCACCCGCGAGCCGCACGACTGGGACAAGGTCAATCAGTATTGCGACGCTGTGATCAATGGCGGATATGCCTTGCTCGCCGATTACAACCAGCTCTGGAACAACGCCAACGAAAACTCGGCCGAAGCCATATTCGAGATCAATTATAACGGCGGTATCACCGACGGCAACTGGGGCACCAAAATCTTCCGGGGACTCGACTGGAAAAAATTCAACCTGCCGGCAAACGATCTGGTCGCCGCTTTCGATGCCGAAGGCGACAACATCCGCAAAAACGCATCGGTTATTTTCCTCGACGTGTCGGGCAAATGGTCCGATTCGCACTGGCCGCAAACGCATTATCCGTTCATCAACAAGTGGCGCAATTTTCAGGAAGGCAGCGACCAGAACTACATTTTTATCCGCCTGGCCGACATCCTCCTGCTCAAAGCCGAAGCGCTCAACGAAATGGGCGATGTGGACGGCGCCGCAACGCTGGTCAATCAGATCCGCAGCCGCGTCAGCTTGCCCAATACCGCGGCCGCCAATCAGGCCGCTATGCGCCTGGCCATCGAAAAAGAACGCCGGCTCGAACTGGCTTTCGAAGGCCATCGCTGGTACGATCTGAAACGCACCGGCCGCGCAATCCCGGTGATGAACGCGGCAGTAGGCGTCAATGGGCAGCCGCTGGGCTACAACCTGACGGAAAACCGCCTCCTCTGGCCCATTCCGCAAGCAGAACTGGATAAAAATACCAAACTGACACAGAACCCGGGATACTAGAATAAGGGTTTATTAGGTTGATGAGGTTTATAGGGTTTATAAAAGGAGAGTGGGTGCTCTCTGACATTTTGAAATATCAACCTCATCAACCTCATCAACCTAATAAACCCTTCCTCATCAACCATTCTAAAAAAATGCTTCTCAACCGCTCCGCCTTGTATTCCTGGTTTTACCTTCTCCTTTCGTCGCTGGTGTTGTCGCATTGCACGTCGCCCGAAGAAGACATTATGCAGCCACCCACCACTGTGAAGCCGGTGCTGGTGTGCAAAACCTCGCCCGATCAGGTCAATTTGCTGTACACGACCACCGTCGACTTCGCCGCCGGCAAGGACGACCGCTTTCCGGTTATCCAGATCGACAGTACCCAGCAGTTTCAAACGGTGGACGGCTTTGGATATACCCTGACGGGCGGGAGCGCCTGGTTGATCAACCGGCTCGGGCCCACGGCGCGGGAAGCATTGTTGAAAGAACTGTTTGGCCGGGGCGAAAACTCGATCGGCGTCAGTTATCTCCGCATCAGTCTCGGCGCTTCCGATCTGAGCGCCTCGGTATTCAGTTACAACGATCTGCCGGCCGGACAAACCGATACGGACCTTTCCGAATTCAATCTCTCGCAGGATACGGTCGATCTGATCCCGGTGTTGAAACAAATCCTCGCCATACGCCCCGATCTCAAGATCATGGCCTCGCCCTGGAGCGCCCCGGTGTGGATGAAAACCAACGGCAGTTCTGTCGGCGGCAACCTGCAGCCGCAGTATTACAGCGTTTATGCCCAGTATTTTGTCCGCTACATACAGGCCATGCAGGCCAACGGTATCGCGATCGATGCCGTGACCCCGCAAAACGAGCCGCAACACGGCGGGAACAATCCCAGCATGGTTATGTCGGCCGCCCAGCAAGCCGATTTTGTCAAAAACCACCTGGGTCCGGCTTTTCAGGCCGCCGGTCTGTCGACCAAAATCATCATCTGGGACCACAATTGCGACAATCCCGCTTACCCGATCACGATCCTCAACGACGCCGCTGCGAAGGCATTCGTGCACGGCTCGGCATTCCACCTCTACGCCGGCGATATCAGCGCGTTATCGCAGGTGCGTACGGCGCATCCCGACCGCGAACTCTATTTCACCGAACAATGGACCGGCTCGACCAGCGATTTTGGCGGCGACCTGAAATGGCACCTCAAAAACGTGATCATCGGCTCGATGCGCAACTGGAGCCGGGTGGCGCTGGAATGGAACCTGGCCAACGACCCTTCCTTCAAGCCCCACACGCCCGGCGGCTGCACCCAGTGCAAAGGTGCGCTCACCATCGACGACGCCGGCAATATTACCCGCAATGTGAGTTATTACATCGTCGCCCATGCCGCCAAATTCGTGCCGCCCGGCTCGGTGCGGATTGGCAGCACGCTCAGCTACGGCAGCGCGCTGCACCAGGTCGCCTTCCGCACGCCGGAAGGAAAAACCGCGCTGGTCGTGCTGAACGAAAGCAACGATCTGGCCACTTTCAATATCCATTACCACGGAAAATGGATCGTTTCGTCGTTGTACGGAGGGAATGCGGGGACGTATGTGTTTTAATGGGTGAGGATGCGAGGATTTGAGGATGCGAGGATTTGAGTAAAAGGGTTATTTCTGCTCTCGAAGAGGTTATATGTTCAATTGTTTAGTTGTTTATGAGTAAGAGATAGACAACCGAATAATTAACACCCAAGAACAGATTCGAGAGCAGAAATAACCCTTTTACTCAAATCCTCGCATCCTCAAATCCTCAAATCCTCCCCTTTACAACACCAACGTCACGATCGAGTGCGGCAAACTCACCGTTTCGACGGCCTGGCCGCCGAGGTAGAGCCGGTAGGGAATTTTTTCCGAGGTTTCATTCATCACGACCACGGCGATCTTTCCGTCTTTGTTGATAAATGCCGTGGTCAGCAGTTGCGCCCGGTTGGACGAACTGACGATCCGTTTGGCGCCGGGGCGGATAAATTTGGAAAAATGGCCGATGTAGTAATAGGAGTTCATGAAATGCAGGGTGCCGGCCTGGGTTTTGGCATGCACCGGGGCAAAACAGAAGTTGTTGACGTGGTTGGGTCCGCCGGTTTCGTCGAGCAGGATATTCCAGTCGGTCCAGGCCACGGCGCCGTTGTTGAAGTCGTGGATCATGTTTTCGCCGTATTGTTCGCCCCATTGCCACTGGTTGAAGGTTTCCCAGCTGAACGGGTAGTTGCAGGCTTCGGTCAGCAGGAGGTTGGTGCGGGGATAGGCCTCGGCCACGCGTTTGACGTTTTCGTATTGCCGGCCGCCGTTCCAGATTTCGTACCAGTGAAAACCGATGCCCCACACGTATTTGGCGACCATCGGGTCGGACAAAACGGCCGAGGCGCGCTGGTAAAGCAGGTCGCGGTTGTGGTCCCAGGCGATGAGTTTTTTGTCCGACATTTTGGCGCGCGAAAGCAGAGGGCCCAGGTGGTTTTTGATAAAATTAGCTTCCTCCTCGGCCGTGTACATGCACGATTCCCAGGTTTGTTTGGCCATTGGTTCGTTTTGCACCGAGATACCCCAGACCGGAATCCCGCGGGCTTCGTAGGCCTGAATAAAATTCACATAGTATTGCGCCCAGCTGTCGTAGTATTCGGGCAAAAGTTTGCCGCCCTGCAGCATGTTGTTGTTGTCTTTCATCCAGGCAGGCGGGCTCCACGGGCTGGCGAAGAGTTTCATTTGCCCCTTGGTTTCGGCCATAGCTTTTTTGATCAGCGGGATTTTGAATTTTTCGTCGTGCGCGATGTTGAACGTGCTCAGGTTTTTATCGCCGTCCTGCACGTAGGTGTACATATCGCTCGAAAAGTCGCAGCTGTTGATGTTGGTGCGCCCGAAGGTGTAGCCGATTCCTTTGTCGGGGTTGAAGTAGGCGGTCAGGAATTCCTGTTGCCGGGCGGGCGGCAGTTTGGCGAATGTTTCCGCCGCTGCATCGGTAAAGGCGCCGCCGATGCCGACGAAGGTCTGGAAGGTATGGTCCGGATCGACGAAGATGCAGGCCTGGTTTTCAAAAGGTTGTCCGAAGGGTTTGAACTGAAGGGTGCCCGTAGGCGACAGGCGGAAATCGGTGCTGTCGGCTGTGGTGTACACCGTCACTGTCGTGCGGGTTGCGGGCCTGGCTGTGCGTTGGGCAAATACGGGGATTGACCCTGCGAGCAGGGCGAAAAAAAGCAATTTGAATTTCATAAAAAGCGCTGATTGGTTAAGAGGTAAAAATAAGGCAGCGCCCCCGGAAATTCTAATTTAATTTGCTGAAAAAGAGAGATTTGTGTCTTATAAATAGCGGTTTAAAAACTGCTCGAAAAGTTCCTGTTTGCCGCTGCGTTGTTCGGGTTCGCCCTGTTGTGCGGCGAGGGTGGCGAGGGCTTCCAGACTGAGTTGTCCTTGCTCGAAAGCGCGGCCGTTTCCGCTGTCGAAGGAGGCGTAGCGTTCGCGGCGCAGGCGGGTGTAGTCCGATTTTTCGAGGATGTCGGTGGCAGCGATCAGGGCGCGGGCAAAGGCGTCCATTCCGCCGATGTGCGCGTAAAAGAGGTCGGCCGGATCGGTCGAGTTGCGGCGGGTTTTGGCGTCGAAATTGATGCCGCCGCCTTGCAGGCCGCCGGCTTGCAGCAGCACGAGCATGGCCTCGGTGAGTTCGTACAGGTTCATGGGAAACTGGTCGGTATCCCATCCGTTCTGGTAGTCGCCGCGGTTGGCGTCGAGGCTGCCCAGCATGCCGGCGTCGGCGGCCACCTGCATTTCGTGCTGCATGGTATGCAGGGCGAGGGTGGCGTGGTTGAATTCCAGGTTGAGTTTGAAATCGCGGTCGAGGCCGTATTCGCGCAGGAATTTGATACTGGTGGCCGCGTCGAAATCGTACTGGTGTTTGCTCGGCTCCATGGGTTTGGGTTCGATAAAGAAATGCCCTTTGAAGCCATTGGCCCGCGCGTAGTCTTTGGCCGCATGCAGGAAGCGCGCGGCGTGATCCAGTTCGCGTTTCATGTCGGTATTGAGCAGCGAGCAGTAGCCCTCGCGCCCGCCCCAGAAGACGTAGTGTTCGCCGCCGAGTTTGAGGGTAATGTCGAGGGCGTTTTTGACCTGTGCGGCGGCATGGGCGACCACCGCGAAATCGGGGTTGGTCATGGCCCCGTTCATGTAGCGCGGGTGGGAAAACAGGTTGGC
>JAEUUU010000099.1 GCA_016787345.1 Saprospiraceae bacterium
TACAGTGGCCCGAACACCAGTGTCACCCTGGAAATAAACAGTGTTTTTTTTAGCTGGTTTTTGCCGGCCATTGCCATCGACGACGTCAGTTTTCAACCCTGTTTGTTCTCCGCTCCTCCGCTGGGCGATCTGGTCGGCGTCGTACATCGTTCCTGCGATACGCTGCCCTATACCGATCAGCCCGTGCTGGACGGATGGTCGGTGCAACTGCTCGATTCTCTCGGCAACCTAATCGGTGAACAGGTGACGGACAGCACCGGAGGCTATGCTTTTGCCGGCCTGCCGCTGGGGTATTATATTGTGAAAACGGCCGTGCAGCCGGGCTGGACGCCAAACGTTCCGGCCACGGGCCAGGTCGCGGTCAGTCTCGGCGGCGGGGAAACGGTGGTGGTGGATTTTGGGTTTTGCCCGTCATGTTCGTGTGATTCCATCGAGGTTATTCCTTATCAGACCCAGGGCCCTTCGGATACGGTGAGCTACTTATTGGCCGTGTCGAACCAAAGCCCTTCCTGTTTTGGGTATATCCAAATTAAACTGGATACGGTCGGCGAGTTTATCGGGTGGGACAGTCTGCAGCCCGGCTGGACGGCGGAATTGTTGAACAGCAAGCTGATTGAACTGCGCTGGACGGAACCGCTGCTTCCGGCAGGGTCGTATATACCCATCTGGCTGAAAGCCCAGGGGGCTGGCGAGCAGCACCTTACGGTGACAAGTTTCTGGAACGACGGATCAACCGATGTTCCTTGTACGCGAAGTTTCGGCGCTTACCCGGTGCCTACGCCCCAAAGCGGTTGCTGTTCCGATCCAGGAGCCAATAATCTGCTGCCCAATCCTGATTTTTCTCAGGGAAATACCGGTTTTTCCAGCGATTATGGCTCGGATTGCAGCAATGCGCTGCCGGGTCATTATTGTGTCTCGGGCAATCCCAACAATGTAAACAACAATTTTTCTGCCTGTTCCGATTATACAACAGGTTCAGGCCTGATGCTGGTGGCCAATGGCAGCCTGCAGTCTTCAAAAAGAGTTTGGTACAAAACGGTGCCTGTCACTCCGAACACGGATTACAAATTTGTTTTTCATTACACCCCTTTGAACAACAATAACAAACCTACGCTGGGCGCCTCCATCAATAATTTCAACGTGAATACAAGCGGTTTCATCGGGGGCGTCTGCGATTGGTGGGGCCTGTGCGTAGCAACCTGGAACAGCGGTGGCAATACATCGGCTACGCTGGCCATCCGCGACCTGACGACGAATGCCAACGGCAACGATTTTGCGTTGGACGGGATGTGGTTTTTCCCTTGCCCTTCGTTCTGTATTGCTTCCTTTTCCGATACTCCTCTCGACAACTGCGGCAAATATCAGTTCACCAGTACCTCGATCAACCCGCCCGCCAACGCCCAATACTGCTGGAATTTTGACAACAATCTGGCCACCTGCGAAAGCACCGCGGCCAGCCCTATGTGGCAGTTCCCGACCTGCGGCGCTTATAGCGTGAGCCTTAAACTTACCGGATCGAATTGCTGGTCCGCAGCCGTCCAAACCATCACCGTCACCGACAATACCCCGCCAACCGCCATTTGCGCCCCTGGCGCCGGCTACGACATGGGCAATAGTTGCACTCTGAACGTCACCCCGGCTATGATCGACGGCGGCTCTTTCGACAACTGCCAGATCGCGAGTACAAGCGTGAACCCGACCCAGGTGCCCTGCGGTTTCTCCACCGTGACCCTGACCGTGACCGACTGGTGCGGCAACACCAGCTCGTGTGTCACTGATATACAGGCTTTTGAAGGCATACCGCCCACAGCCCTTTGCCAGCCGTCAATGGCCATCGACGTCGGCAATGCCTGCTCACTTGCCCTGACACCCTCGATGATCGATGCCGGCTCCTACGACAACTGCCCGAATATCAGCACGAGCATCGACCCGGCCCTCATCACCTGCGGAACTACCACCGTCACGCTTACGGTGACCGACCATTGCGGGAATACCGGTACTTGCACCACCGATATTTCGATCGGCGAAGGCCAGGCGCCCATGATCACCTGTCCGTTCGGCCTTTCGGCCAATTGTAACCTCAACGTCGGCCCCGACGTTGCCGGGGTGGCGACGGCGGTGGACAACTGCACTCCTGCCATCAAGATAGAGTACACGTACAGCGATGTGGTGTTCGGGATGCCAGGCTGCGACGACTATATTGAGCGCACCTGGGTGGCCGAAGACCTTTGCGGAAATACCTCCTCGTGTGTGCAGGTTATTTCGGTAAAAGACAACATCCCGCCCGACATTACCAACTGCCCCCAAAGCCAGTCGGTCGGCATGGACCCCGGCCAATGCCATTACACGTTTGTACCGCCCAGTCTCACCGTTACCGACAACTGCGACCCCAGTCCATCGCTATCCTGCACCTGGGAAGACCCAAACGGTACGATCTGGCCCCTGACCGGTTCCGAGCAACTGCCTAAAGGTATCACGACGATCCGCTGCAAGGCGACAGACGATTGCGGCAACGAAAGTCCATGGTGCATTTACACCATTCAAGTCGCTGATACGGAACAGCCGACGTTGTTCTGCCCGCCGAACATTACGGTGCAATCGACCTACAATTCAGCCGGTCAATGCGAGGCCATCGTCGGCAACCTTGCCCCGACGACCTCTGACAATTGCCCGATCATAAGCATCGACTATCTCGTGTCGCCTCTCGGGGCAACGGGCCAGAACGATGCAAGCGGCACGCTGTTCAACGGCGTATCCACCCTGAGTTACACGCTGCTCGACTGCGGCGGCTTTGTCAAAACCTGCTCTACGACGGTTACGGTGGCTTGTCCGCCCTGCACCCCGGTTGCCGGCGCGGCCTGCGCGGATACGGTAAATGTCAACGTGCAGTGTATCCCGAACGTGTTTGGGCAATACGATCTGTCTTTCCAGACACTGAACCAGTCCGGCTTTTCCGCCGACCGGATCGAACTGACGGCCGTGACGCCTTTCGGGGGTATCGGTCAGACCGTTTTTAACGTCGCGTTGCCGAACAACTCCACTTCGGGCACGATCCTGACCACGCTGTACGGCGTGCCCGGCGCGACGGTTTGTTTCAAAATTTCGCTCTACCGCACCGCGCCCAACGGCGTCGTGCTCGAATGTTGCGAAACGGCCCAGATCTGCGTGACCCTGCCCGAATGCCCGGGGACCTGCAACTGCCTGGGCGCCGACAACCTGTCGTTTACCTACACCGGCTTTACGCCGAACGTCAGCTGGGCGGCGCCGGTGCCGGCCGTGTGCGGCGACCCGAATCCCGTCATTCTGCCCTGCGTACCGGTGGGAGAAACGCCCTTTGCTTTCCACGGGGTGGCCCATTGCGACGCGGCCGATTGTATTTTCAGCAATTTCGACTGGGATGTGCTCGATGCGAGCGGAGCGGTTGTGTTGCCCGGCGGCCCGACGACGTTCAGCGCAATTATCGGCCCCGACGCCTATTTCGACATTTACAACCTGAGCTCCAACTCGCTTACGCCCAACGTGACCTACACCCTGAAAGTCACCTGGTATTGCGGCGGCAAGATTTGTACCTGTGAAGTCAAATTCCAGTTGTCGGTATGCGATTGCCAGTGTTTCAACCCGGTTTCCAATGTTGCCATTACGAGTGGCACGCTGACGCTTTCGGCGCCTTGCGGGAGCACTTTGTTCCAGGGAATTCCTTGTCCGCCGGCAGGTAACTTTGTAAAGGTCACGGGCAAATTCCAGTGTGTTGGCACAGAATGCCTACCCGGAAAGATCGTGAAGTACACGTTGACCGGCCCGAATGGTCCGGTAACCAGCGGCGCCGTGCTGGCCACGCCGTTTTTCAGCATCAACCTGCTGCCGCAGCAGATGTACGCGGTCGGGCAGTACACCCTTACCATGACGGGAGAATGCAACGGGCAGCCCTGTACGCCTTGTTTTTTCAAGTTTTTCCATCAATGTCCCGAACCCTGTCCATGCCCCGACGCCACATTCAACAACCTGGTAGACCAGGGCTTTACAGTTTCATCTTCCGGAACGGCCTGCAAGGCTTGTTTTACGCCCAAAAACCTTGGTCCCTGCGAAAAAGTGGAATGGTTTGTCAACGGCATCGGGCCTCTGGGGTCGCCGACGATGGGCAACGCGCCGTTTTGCCATACTTTTTCCAATACCAATACATACCAGGTCAGGATGGACGTGACGCGGTATAAAACCGACGGTTCGGTTTGTGCCACGCGATCGAAAACCCAGTATGTCAAAATCCTCTGCGACCCAACGAACTCGCCCTGCTCGGCCGATGTGGTGACCAACCCCGGTTTTGATCAGGGAGCGGTGACCGGCGGCCTGAATTCGGGCGGGGTAACGTCCGGATGGCAGGGTGTATACGGCGATCCGGTTGTAAAGGAAGGCTTCGGAGCCTCCGACGGCTGGTCGGTCATGCTCTCCGGCAACCGCGAATCGGCCGACGTACTGAGTCCGTTGATCGCGACTTGTTGGGTAAAAGACACGGGCACGATCTCTCTGAGGATTCATAGCTGGCCCAATGATCCCAATGGCAACAATCCGGTTTTTGCCGCCAAGCCCGGCGAAACCCTCATGCTGAGGCTTTATCGCGGAGCAATACAGAATCCGTTTACAGATACCTGTGACGGCAGCAATTGTCTGGTACTGCTCGAACAGTTGCCAGAATCGCCCGACAGCAGCGAATGGTACCACCTCGAAATTCCCTACAACCTGTCTGACTGGGCGGCCACCGATAGCTGCGGCAATCCGTTGCCCGATCCGCAGGGCGTGCTCGTGCGTCCCGTATTGTACGTGACCAACTGGCTCGGATCGGAGTCGGGCGAAGCATCGGAAACGCGTTCGATGGTGCTGGTCGACAATTTCTGCATCGACGGGGTATTGGTGGGTACGGAGTCGCCCTTTCAAAAGGGTCGCATACGGTTATTCCCCAACCCCAACGACGGGGCCTTTACCGTGGAACTGCCCGAACCGGCGGCGCCGGGTATGCGCCTGCGGGTGATCGGCCTGACCGGGCAGTTGTGCTGGGAGCGTGCCGCCGAGGCAGGCAGTACGCTTCAGACTGTGCAAGTGAGCGAATTGCCGTCGGGCTTGTATTTTTTACAACTTGTGTCGCGCGGAAAACCCACGGCTACAGTGCGATTTGTGCGGCAGTAAAAAAACTTTAATCAAAAACCGGGTAACATAGTTTGGCCTGCGAGGATGTTGGAAAACTGATTATTTATCCAATCTTAACATGTTTACCATGAAAAAAACACCCCTTTTACTGCTTACGCTGCTTTGGTTTTGTGGCGGACTTGGCGCGCAACGGCCTCTTGAAAACGGTAATTCAACGGCGCGGGAACAAACTTGCGACAATACCTTCATCCAGTCGATGACCAATATGGGTGGTTCGCAACCCAATATTTTCCCCGATCCCAGCGGCGATTTTTATGCCACCGGAATGCGCAACGACAGCATTGTGATCGTACGTTTTGACCAGAGCGGCACGCCGCTTTGGGCGCGGGCATTTCGCCTCGGCAACGACGTTTTGCAAATCCGCGATATGTTTGTAGACAACTCCGGCGACCTGATCGGTGTGGCATTTTACGAAACAATTTTTCTGAGTGAAATCCGATCGGCTGCGTTCCGCTACAATGTGGCCAGTCACTCTTTCGTCTGGGTGCGATACCTGGCCGGGGTGAATTATTCCAATATTCAACCCATCAACGCTGGCAACTGTGTGGCAACGGGCACCACTTCGGGGGGCACGACGCATTTGATCAAACTCAATAAAAACACCGGCGCGGTCAGCGGATACAACCTCGCGGCTGATAGCGGCGACTATTATTCCACGGTTCATAACGGCGTTTTGTACGGCGCCTGCCGGCGCTATTATAATGGTTTCCAGGCTTCTGTATTCGCGCACGATTTGAACACCGGCGCATTCCAGTGGCAAAATTTGCTGATTTCGGAACCGGATTTTTTCAATACCACCCGAATGTATCCGGTAGAACCCGTGATTGACAACAACGAGATCATAGTTCCCGCGTCTGGAGACTTGCAGGGTTTCAACGTCTATACAGATGGCCCTGTGGAACTCGTTATGGCCAAAACAAGCCTGAACGGCGATGTTATTTGGACCCGACAATACAACGTTACCGGTTTTGACCGGCCCTGGGTTACGGCGGCGGCGGCTACCGAAGGTGGCTACTATCTTGTAGCCAACCTGTACTCTGCCAACCTCGGTAATTTTGCGTACAGCGTATTGATTAAAACTGACAAGCAGGGGCAGGTGCAATGGGCCAGACGCCTGGGTATTTCTGGAAAAAACATCGCCAAAAACATCATGGAACGCGATGGCTTTTTGTACCTCACCATGGCGTCAGACAGTTATGGCTTCAACGACCTGCTGCTGATCAAACTCGACCAGAACGGCAACACCGAGACGGGTTGCGATTTTGTGCAACCCATAAGCGTGCAGGCCGTAACACTGGCCAATTTTCAAGAATCACGCGAGTATACCACCTACGAAAGCGGTATTACATTGACGCCGCAAACCGCCATTTCGAAAGCCACCGGGCAGCAGGCTGTAACATATTGCAATACACCTTGCGTTTGCCCCGGTCTTTTTGTCTCCGTTGGGCCTGATACGACTATTTGTGCCGGTGAAAGCGTACAACTGACTTATTCGAGCAACGGCAATTTTACCAGTTTCAACTGGTCGCTGGCGGCTGGGCTGAGCTGCACCGATTGTTCCACGCCCACGGCATCGCCGGCGAGCACTACGGTGTATCACCTGGAAGCCACGGCCGAGGACGGCTGCATCAAATACGACAGCGTTACGATTAGGGTCAATCAGCCCTCCGCTTTTACCCAAAATGTAAGCACTTGCGAAAACGAACCTTTTGCCTACAACGGGAACGTTTACTCCGTGAGTGGAACATATACAGATTTGTTCATTGCCGAAAATGGTTGCGATAGCGTGGTGACCACCAACCTGGTCGTGTTGCCGCTCCCGACCCGCGCCGTGACGCTGGCATTCTGCGCCGGCGAGTCGGTGACGATCGGCGGTACGACGTACACGCAGCCGGGCACGGTGGTCGAAACCCTGCCTGGCCTGGGCGATGCCTGCGACACGGTGGTGACCTACACGCTGACGGTGCTGCCCCTGCCGACGCGTGCCGAGACGCTGGCATTCTGCGCCGGCGAGTCGGTGACGATCGGCGGTACGACGTACACGCAGCCGGGCACGGTGGTCGAAACCCTGCCTGGCCTGGGCGATGCCTGCGATACGGTGGTGACCTACACGCTGAACGTGTTGCCTTTGCCGACCCGTGCCGAGACACTGGAGTTCTGCGCCGGAGAGTCGGTGACAATCGGCGGTACGACGTACACGCAAGCCGGCACGGTGGAGGAAATCCTGCCGGGCGTCGGCGCAGCCTGCGACACGGTGGTGACCTACACGCTGACGGTGCTGCCCCTGCCGACGCGTGCCGAGACGCTGGCATTCTGCGCCGGCGAGTCGGTGACGATCGGCGGAACGACGTACACGCAAGCCGGCACGGTGGAGGAAATCCTGCCGGGCGTCGGCGCAGCCTGCGACACGGTGGTGACCTACACCTTGACGGTGCTGCCCTTGCCGACCCGCGCCGAGACGCTGGCATTCTGCGCCGGCGAGTCGGTGGTGATCGGCGGCACGACGTACACGCAAGCCGGCACGGTGGAGGAAATCCTGCCGGGCATCGGCGCAGCCTGCGACACGGTGGTGACCTACACCCTGACGGTGCTGCCCCTGCCGACCCGCGCCGAGACAATCTCCTTTTGCCCGGGTGAAACTATTGTTCTTGGCGGCCAGGAGTACACACAACCCGGAACAGTAACGCTTGTGATTCCTGGGGGACTTGGTTGCGACACGGTGGTGACCTACACCTTGGAATATCTGACACCTGCGCCATCTGATGTTTTCATCCAATGTCCGGAGGCGGTAAATATTGGTATTGATCCGGGGGCAGGGCCCACCCCCGCTTTTTACGACGCCCCGACGGCCTGGTCAGATTGCACTTGTCCGGGCATAGCGGTATCGTTGGTGGAGGGATTGCCTTCCGGCGCTCTTTTCCCTACGGGGACGACCAATGTGTGCTATACGGCACTGGACAGTTGCGGCAACTCGGCTGCTTGTTGTTTTGATGTCATCGTTCGCGAAGCGCAAGCCTGCGATATCAAGGAAATCGGTTGTATGAAGTACGAATTGTTGACCATCACGGCCGACACGGATCAAAACCGAACGTACCGGATACGGGTGACGAACTATTGTGCCGGCGAAATGATCTACATGGCCGTGCAGCAGCCGGACGGACTGACGGCTATTAATCCGCCCCATTTATCCGTTTACGAAGCCCCGAGCGGTCGGGAATACGACGTCCGGAACCCTAATTACACCCCTTTTTATTCCATTCGTTTTAAAAGTACGGGCAATGGTATCGCCAACGGCCAGTCAGACATTTTTGAATACACTTTGCCAGCACAGGCGCAGCCCTTATTTATCCACATTACTGCCCGGCTCGCACCGCAAGTATTTTACGAAGCGCATCTGAATACTTTTAATTGTCCGATCGGCGTAACGCCCTCGGCCGACAAGCCGGACGAGCGTGGCAGCCTGCCACGACAAACTACGCTGCTGGTATTCCCCAACCCCAACGACGGCGTATTCACTGTGGAACTGCCGGAACCGGCGGCAGCAAATTGCCATTTCAAGGTAATAACGCCTGCCGGGCAGCTGGTTTTGGAAAATAACGCCGAACCCGGAAACGCGGTACAAACCCTTCAAGCCTCGAATCTACCTGCCGGCTTGTACTTCCTTCAAGTATTTTCAGAAGGAAAAATAATTGCAACCGAACGATTCGTAAGACATTAAAAACCCGCCCTTGGGAGGCGTAAAACACCCTGGGGCCGCGTCCGGAAGACAGCACCGCGATGCGGCCCGCTTTTTATTGCGGGGGGCAGGGCCAGTGCGCTACTACGAGACTATCCCGACGTGTGTTATTTTTACCCTGCACTTTGTGGTGTACTACCCTTTATGGCCCGTTTGGTTTCATGGTTGTATTTGGCTGGATTCCTGTTTTGCACGTCGATCACGAAGGCGCAGCACCCGCTGTGGCGCAATTTCACCATCAACGACGGCCTGCCCAGCAATGAAGTATACAGCCTCATGCAGGACCGGCACGGGTTCCTTTGGATCACCACCAACCAGGGCGTTTGTTATTTCAACGGCTATGCGTTCAGCCGCCCGGTCGATACCAGTACCAGCGTGGTGAGTTCTTCTTTCAACCTCTGCGAAGACGCCCGGGGGAGGGTCTGGTTTTCACGGCTTCCCGCCTCGCTTTGGCTGGTCGAAAACGATACCGTACGGCCCTGGAAGTACAATTCCACACTTGCCGCTTACCAGAAAAGCATTGGTTACACGGGACATTTTTTGCCGGTCGGAGAAGATTCTGTCTGGGTGGAAATAGGCGGGAAGGGAATCCTGCAATTCGGTCAGGGGGGAGCCTCCCGGTTCGTGCAATCGCTGAATAAAGCGGGCATAAGTATCGCCCGTATCAATGGCGCACTGCTCGAAGTGATGGAGACCGATCCGGGAGCGGAAAAAACAGCAGAGCCGACCAAAGCCGCCGGACAAACCGAGGCAATTTACTTTTGGGAAAATGGCCAGCCCGTGTCGCTCGGGCGTTTTCCCTTGAAAAATGTCGGGAAAGGCGTGCCGTTCAGGGCCTGGGGCCTGCGAAACGGTGATTTTATCCTGTGTTGTCAGCAGACATTTTACCTCGTGCAGGACAATCGCCTGGTCTGGTACGGACAAAAAGACGTGTACGTAGAGCAAATAGTAGAAGATACCGACGGCGCGCTCTTGTTGTGTTCTGTAGCGGAAGGCACAAGCGGCTTGCTCCGCTATGCATCCCTGGAACATTTTAAACGCGACGAGTTTGTAAATCTCCTGCCGGGCCATGCTGTGATGAGAATACTGCGCGACCGCGAAGGAGGCTGGTGGGCAGGTACCAGTGATGCGGGTATTTTTTATTGTAAAAACCCGTCGCTGGATGTCTACGATACCTCCGAGGGCTTGCCTTCCGACAATGTGCAGCGGCTGGCTTCCGACGGCCGATTTACCTATGCCGGACTTCGGCCTTTCGATATTTGTGCGATTCCGGTAGCGGGCGGGGCGCCTGTTCACCTGCCCTGGCCTCCCGGCGCCGATTTCAAGGAACTGACCGATTTGCGCTTCGATACCCTGACCGGCCGCCTGTGGTGCGGCGCGGATCTGTGTTTTTGGGAAAACGGCCGTTGGACCTTTACCGGAAAATCTTTTGACCTGGTCAGCAGTCCGCTCAACAGCATTGCTGCCCAAAACATCAACTCCGCACCCGACGCCCCGGTTTGGTGGGTCGATTACCGGTTCAAATTTGCCTCCGTCGACCGGTACAGCGGCAAGGCGACCAGTTATCACGAAATTGAAGATCGGATTTTTGCGATGGCGCCCAAGGCCGATGGTACAATCTGGATGGCTACCCTGAACGGTTTGCGCCTTTGGCGCCGGGGAACGCTCGAAGCCCCGCCTTTTCAGCATCCCGCACTGCGTTTTCAACCCCGCGACGTCGAAAAACTGCCCGCCGCGGCTGGCGGCGGCATTGCGGTGGCCCTGCGCGGCGGCGGGATTTTGATCTGTGATGCCGAAGGCCGGCTCGCCCAATTGGGTACGGCGCAGGGGCTGAGTTCCAATTCAATCAGCCGCCTCAAGGTTACAACTGAAGGATTGATCTTTGGCTGCTCCAACGCCGGCCTGAATCGCCTCAGTCGTCGGTCCGACGGTTCCTGGCAGGTCGAAACATTGACGATTAAACACGGTTTGCCCTCCAATCAGGTCAACGACGTGCTCATTTCAGGCAACGAAATCTGGGTAGCCACCGATCGCGGTGTGGCGCATTACAAATCGGGGATGATCCCGGCGGCAATGCCGCCGCCGATGCTGGAAGCGGTGTGGGCGAACAACCAGTCCATTACTTTCAAACCGGGACTTAGCCTCGAGCACACTCAAAACAACCTGACTATCCGGTTTTTGGCGCTGCATTTGCGGTCTGGCGGCGACATCCTCTATCGTTACCGCCTGCTGGGCGCCGACACAACGTATTCCTTTTCCCGCAACCGGGAGCTCGGCTACGTGGCCCTGCGGCCGGGTAATTATACTTTTGAAGTGCAGGCGCAGAATGAAGACGGGCATTGGAGCGAAGCCTCCCGCTGGTCGTTTTCCATTCAGCCTGCCTGGTGGCACACGGTGTGGTTCCGTACGCTGCTTGGGACCTCCTTTGTTGCCGGGGCATGGCTGTTGTTTCGTACGCGTTTGCGTACGATCCGGGAAGAAAACGCGACGCGTGAAAAAATCCGGGATTTGCAGTCTGCCGCGCTGCGAGCGCAAATGAATCCGCATTTTATCTTCAACTGCCTCAACAGCATACAAAGTTTTATCGCTGAAAATGACGCCGCCTCGGCGACGCGTTATCTGGCCCGTTTCGCTCGTCTCGTACGACTTGCTTTGCATGCCTCGATCGAAGGCCGGCATTCATTGGCCGATGAGATGGATATGCTGGATCATTATCTGGCACTGGAACAGCTGCGCTTTCACGACAGATTCAGGTATGAAATTACCTGTGAAAATGACCTGGACAAAGACTGGACGACCATCCCCCCCTTGTTGGTACAGCCTTTTGTCGAGAATGCGATTCTGCACGGTATGAAGAACAAGAAAAATGACGGTTTGATACAATTGCATTTTGCCCTGGACGAACAGGATCTTGTGGTTACCGTAACCGACAATGGTCCCGGATTTTTGCCTTCGAATGATCTGAACACAGCAAACGATAAGCATAAGTCGGTCGGTCAGCAGCTTACCCGAAACAGACTGCAACTTCTTGCCGGAAATTACCGTGCGGCCGGGCTTCGGCAGGAAACGATCATCGACGACCAGGGCAATGCCGCGGGCGCACGGGTCGTTATTCGCGTGCCGATTGAAGAAAAAACCTGAAGCGTCCGTAACAAGTATTCAACTGCTTTGATCTGCATCAAAACAACATTCAAACATGAAAAACATCTGTTTTTATTTCATTTTCGGTATTGCCCTGCTTTCAGGCCGCGCACTTTCTGCACAAAACGATACGCTGCCGCCGGGATTCGGCCAGTTATTGGCGCGCACCCAGCTGACGTTTTTACAGCCGGAGGGCATGACCAGCGTTCCTTGTATCGAAAACGGTCAGATGAACTATGAATACGCCCTCAAACTTCCCGGTCGCAATTTCGAGATCCGTTATGCCATCCGGCCAATGGATTCTCTGCTCATTCAGCATCAAAATGAGGTAAAAAACGGCGCAACGGCCATCCACCCGAACAAGTGGGCGGGCGCCGTATTCAACGCGACTTTGCTGAATATTTCGGCTGGCGGCCCCAATTCAGGCATCCTGCCCGAAGTGTCTACCTTCCCGCCGGAGGCCGTGGCGGAAGAATTCGGCGCCGATTGGGGCGCGGTGGCTTTTGTGCTATTGGGTCCCGAATTTGGCGGCACGACCTACAAGTACTGCCTGGCCATGACCATCCATCGCGATAATGTGGGCGATGCCTACGTCTTTTATCTCTCCGATGACAATCAGACCATGAGCGAATTGATGGAGAAGCCATTTCACGCGCTCAGATTCAGGTAAGAACTACTTCACCAACTCGTATTTGTACGACACCCGCTCGATGCGCGGATTGCCTGCCGCATCGGTATTTTTAAAAATGACGTCGATATCGATCGTCTCCGATTCTTCTTTTTCCTTGCTGTCGAAAATAACGTCGAGCCGCGCCTTCTGACCCGGTGCAATGACGCCGCGCGGATAATCCACCGTGGTGCAATCGCAAGCCGCGACAACATCGATCTGAACATTTTCCGTGCCGGGATTGGTGAATTCAAAAAACATCGTCCGTTTTTCTCCTTTTTTGACCGGACCCAGTTCGACCATTTTTTTATCCCAGTTGATAAAAGCCGCGGGCGCTGCAGGCGTTGCGGGCTGGCTTTGCGCTTTGGGCAGGGTATTGCAGGACAACAGAATGCCTAGTGCGAGCAGACAGAGCAGAGAATTGGGATGCATGGAGGATAAATAGTTGATAAGGTTGATGAGGTTGATGGGGTTTATGAGGCGATTTTTTTCCCTTTCATCGCTTCCCGGATGCTGACGTCGAGCGCCCGGTGGGCGAGGGGAGTGGTGTAGGCGTTGAGGTTTTCGATGGCGCGGTGAATGACGTCTTTATCCTGGCCTTCCGCTGCCCGGCGCAATTCGTTTAACAAAGCATTTGTAATATTCGTCTCTTCCTGGCTCAGGATGGCCGCGTTTTGTCGCATGAACTTATCGCCGGAAAGCAAGAGGTTGTTCGCTTCGTTGCGGGCTTCCAGCAAACCGCGCAGGGCGTGATCGGTTTGCGCGTTGGTGATGCTGTCGAGCAGCATACGTCCCATCTCTTCTTCGCTGATGCCGTACGTGGGCCGGATGTCGATCTGTTGTTCTACGCCGGAGCGCAGTTCTTTTGCTCTGACGGTCAGTATTCCATCGGCATTGAGTATGAAATGAATATCAATTTTGGGCAAGCCGGCCGGCATGGGCGGAATGCCTTTGAGGATAAACTCGCCGAGTTTGCGGTTGTGTTCCACCAGGTCGCGCTCCCCCTGAAAGACGCTGATTTTGAGGTTTTTCTGTCCATCGACGCTGGTTGTATACTGCCGCCCGGCTTTTCCGGGCACTTTGGAGTTGCGGGGGATGATCACGTCCATAAGACCGCCCACGGTTTCGATGCCCAGCGACAATGGCGTGATGTCGAGCAGGAGCAGATCTTTCTGGTTGCCGGCCAGCACGTCGGCCTGAACGGCGGCGCCCAGGGCCACCACTTCATCGGGGTTCAGGTTGTCGTAAACAGCTTGGCCAAAAAATGCCGAAACAGCGCTCCTTACGAGCGGAACACGTGTGCTGCCGCCCACCATCACGATCTTGTCGACCTGATTGGGCCGCAGTTTGGCATCAGAAAGCGCCCGCCGGCAGCAGTCGATCGTGCGTTGTACGAGCGCCTGGATCAGGTCGTCGAATTCGCTTCGGGTCAGCCGGAGTTTTTTGTCAAAAATCTCGTTTTCAAATACATCCGCGCTGGAAAGCGCTTTTTTCGCGGCCTCTGCCTGCAAGCGGATGGCTTGTGCAAATTCTTTTTCCTCCGACAAAAATTCCCGGCTCACGCCAAGTTGTTCGAGCCAAAAATCCACGATGGCGTGGTCGAAATCGTCGCCGCCGAGAAAAGTGTCGCCATTGGTTGAGCGCACTTCGAACACCCCGTCCTGAATTTGCAGGATGGAAATATCGAAGGTGCCGCCGCCCAGGTCGTACACGGCGATGGTTTCCGATTCGTTTTTATCCAGTCCGTAGGCCAGTGCTGCCGCCGTGGGTTCGTTGACAATGCGGAGCACGTCGAGTCCGGCGAGTTTGCCGGCATCGCGGGTGGCCTGGCGCTGGTTGTCGTTGAAATAAGCCGGCACCGTGATCACGGCTTTGGACACCGGGGCGCCGAGTTCGCGTTCGGTGCGGGTTTTGAGTTCGCGCAGGATCATGGCGCTGAGTTCGACGGGGGTGTAAAACCGGTCGTTTACCCGCACTTTGACGAGCGCATCCTGGTCGTCGTCGATGATCTGGTAACCGAAGAAACCGCGAATGTTTTCCACATCCCGATAGGATTTACCCATCAGCCGTTTGACGGAAAAGATGGTATTGGCCGGATCGGTCACCAGTTTGGCGCGGGCGGCATCGCCCACCACGATTTCGCCTTGCGGGGCGAAATGCACGATGGAGGGCACCAGCGTGTTTTTCTGATCCGGGCCTTTGACGCATACCGGGGCGCCGTCTTTCATATAGGCCGCGAGACTGTTGGTCGTACCCAGGTCGATGCCGATGATGAGTTCCGGAGCATTTTGGTCGAGGCTGCCGTCTTTTAAATTAATGGGAATTATGGCCATATTTTCTTTTTACACCGGGCAAACCGGTCGCGGTATTTCAGAACAAGATTTTGCTTTGGGGCCGCAAAAGTAAACACACAGAAAATTTATTGGTTTTTTGCAACGTCTAAAAGCATCTACATTTGTTTGTTATCTCCGGTCTTTTCAGCACCCGCCGCCACTTGAACTATGCGTGAATTTTTCGTTTCAAAACCCAACCGGCTCTGGATGATCCTGTCGGGTTTTTTCCTGACCAATGCCCTGGTAGCCGAGTTTATGGGCGTCAAACTCTTTTCTCTTGAGCGCACATTCGGGTACCAGGAGGTCAACTGGACGATTCTGGGGCAGTCGAATTTGTCGTTTACGCTTACGGCGGGCGTGCTGCTCTGGCCGGTCGTCTTTGTGATGACCGACCTGATTAATGAATATTACGGCCGCCGCGGCATTCGTATGTTGTCGTATCTGGCGGCAGGACTGATTGCGTACGGGTTTATGATGCTTTTTTTCGCCATGCAGCTCACACCGGCGGATTTTTGGCGAAGTTCCCATCTGAGTAACCCCAATTTGTCGGACCAGGTAAAAAGTGCCGTGACTGATTTCGATGCGGCTTATCAACTGGTTTTCGGGCAAAGCCTCTGGATTATCGTTGGTTCGCTGACAGCCTTCCTGATTGGCCAGATTGTGGATGTCACGACTTTTCACTGGATCAAAAGCCGCACAGGCGAGGGCAAGATCTGGCTGCGCGCAACCGGAAGTACGATGGTGTCGCAGTTTATCGACAGTTTTGTCGTCATTTTTATCGCTTTTTATATCGGCGCCGGCTGGTCGTTTGCCCAGGTGATGGCCATCTCGATCATGAGTTATTTGTACAAAGGAACCATGGCGTTGTTGTTAACACCGGTGATTTACCTCGTGCATGAATTGATCGAACGCTACCTCGGCCGCGAACAGGCGGCGGAGATGAAGGCGGCGGCGCAACGTTGAGTGAAGCCCTGGTTTCAGAGCGAATGCGGAAATTTCTCCCCGGCGAGTTTCATGGCCAATCCTTTCAGAATCAGTCCGGCGACTTCGTCGGGACTGCGGCTACCGGTGTCGACGACGAGATCGAAATTGTCCAGATTAGCGCAATCAGCCCCGTATTTGGTTAAAAAGCGTTCGTTTTCGCTTTGTTTGCGTGCCAGGATTTTGGGCACTGCGTCTTCCAGATCTTTGTATTGTTCGCTGCTGCGATTTACATCGGATAGGATTCGGGCCGCCGCGATGCGCACGTCGATTTTCAGATATACCTTGAAAGAATTGGGTAAAAAGAACCAGGCCATCCGGCTGTCGACGATGTAGCCTTTATTGTCTTTGCCAAGTTCGATAGAAATGCCGTCGATTCGCTCGTCGATACTGGGGTCGGTATCGGCGCGGCGGTTGAGTTCGAGGGTATCGACGCCATATTCTTCGGCAATCTGGCGCTGGATGCGGCCGGTAGAGACATAGGAATAACCGGTGCGGTCGCAAAGAATGCGTGAGACAGCGCTTTTTCCGCTGCCGAGATCGCCGGTGATGGTGATTTTGGTGGATGCTGGTAGGGAAATCATTTCTTACGGTCAAAAAAGAGTGCGAAAGTAGGCGAAAATCATGCGGTGAAAGACGCTTATTTTGGCCGAAAAAATTTCAGACGACATGCGGATATTTACCCTTTTCTTATTCTCTTGCTTGATTTACAGCAACTTGTACGCTCAAACCTTTACGGCCAATGGTAGTAATATCCCGGACGACGGTACGCTTATTACCTACGATCTGACCGTGAGCGGCTTGCCGCAGAGCGCAATGGACACGGTGAATTTTGGTTTGGAGAGTGTTTGCATCAATATATTCCATACCTGGAACAGCGATTTATCCATCTCGTTGAGAGCGCCCGATGGTACTGTCATCTCGCTGTTTTCCGGTGTGGGCGGCGACCTCGACGGGTTTCAAAATACTTGTCTGAGCAGTAATGCCGATGCATCGATCTTTCAGGCGCCTTATCCTTTTACCGGAACGTTCAAACCCTTCGGCGACATGGGCGTACTCAACAATGGCCAGTCGCCCAACGGCATATGGCAACTTCTGATTCTCGATACGTATGCCTTTGCTGACGCTGGCGAATTGTTCAACTGGAGCCTGACTTTCGGCGATCAGCCCTGCTCGCCCTTCGTTTTTGAATCCAGCGACCTGCCCATCATCAAAATAACAACGAACGGGATACCGATACCCAACGAACCCAAGATCGATGCGCGAATGGCGATCATCGACAATGGCCCCGGCCAGCGTAATTACCTCACCCAGACCGACTACACTTACGACGGACCGATCGGTATCGAACTTCACGGCAACAGCACCCAGGGTTTTCCCAAAAAATCGTACGACGTAGAAATTCGGGACTCTCTCGGTCAGGATACCTCGGTGGCTGTACTGAATCTGCCCGAGGGTAGCGACTTTGTACTTGGCGCTAATTTTTCAGATAAAACCCTGATGCGCAACGCTTTGTCGTACGATCTGTCGCGCCGTTTGGGGCAATATGCCAGTCGGACCCGGTTTTGTGAAGTGTTTGTCGACAATACCTATCAGGGCGTTTACGCATTTACGGAAAAGATCCGGCGTGACAACGACCGGGTCGCCATACCGCGACTGGGCGATGCCGATACGGCAGGCGTCGATCTGACCGGCGGTTACATCGTCAATATCGACTGGAACGACACGCCCGGCTGGTTTTCTCAGTTCACGCAGCCGAACAGCGGCAATGTGACGTATTTTCAGCATGTCTATCCGCGTTGGGACGAAATCCTGCCGGAGCAGGCCGGGTACATCCGCCGCTATGTCGACAGTTTCGAGGTGGCGCTGCATGGGCCCGGTTTTGACGATGAAGCGGCTGGCTGGCGTCAATTCGGAGAGGAAAAATCCTTTTTCGATTTTCTGTTTATCAATGAGATGAGTAAAAATGTGGACGGCTATCGCCTGAGCACTTATTTTCACAAAGAACGCGACGACCGCGGCGGTCGGCTTCGTATGGGGCCGGTTTGGGACTTCGACCTGGGCTGGTACAACGCCGATTACTGCGAAGCCTTCACAACCGCCGGCTGGGCTTACAACATCAACTACGTGTGCGGCGATGCCGGCGTGCCTTTCTGGTGGGAACGGCTTTTTGAAGATGAACAATTTACCCAAAATATGGCCTGCTACTGGAGCGCGCTGCGCAGCGGAACCCTGCGGACCGACAGTATCTTTTCTGCCATCGACTCCATGGCGCTTGTGCTGGAGGAAGGTCAGTCCCGCAATTTCAAACAGTGGTCTATTCTGGGTATTTACGTGTGGCCCAACCCGGGCTTTTTACCCGATTCCTATACAGGTGAAGTGGAAAAACTGAAAAACTGGACCGAATCCCGCCTCGAATGGCTCGATTTTGCCATTGCACAATACAGCCCGACACTCGACGCCGCCTACACAGCCGAACCCTTGAATGCCTACGTTTGGTCGTTTTCCGCGCAGCAGGATGGCTTGCAATACTTCTGGGATTTTGACGACGGCTCTACTTCGACGGAATTTTCCCCTATTCACCAGTTTGCTTCAACGGGCACCTATACGGTAAAACTCAGCGTCTCGACGGCCTACGGGTGCGAAACGACGAGCCAGCAGATTTTTCACATCGTAAACGTCTCGACCGACGAACCCGAAGCCGGGGCCATTCGACTGATGCCCAATCCGGGCCGCGGTCAGGTGTGGCTGGACGGCGCCAATACCGACGATCAGATTGTCGTCGTCAATCAGCTTGGACAACGCCTCGACGTCGAAATCAGCAGCGCCTCTGATGGCCGGGTCGCACTCGATTGCCGCCAATTGCCCGGCGGGGTATACCAGGTTGTTGTACAAAATCAGCATGGCCGAAAAAGCGCCCAGTTGGTACTATGTAACTGATTATCATGAAAAACAAACACCTCGTCCTGCTATTTATTCTGGTGCTGACCGGCGGTCTGCTTTGTCGGAACCTGCCTTTTTTTCGTCAGGCCGCCTGGACGACCGGTTTGTTCAAAACGGATACGGCTGCCATCAACAAAGTGATATTGCAAGTGCCGGGCCAGCCCGAGCTCATGCTGCTGCGCGACGAAACCGGCTGGTTGGCCATCGCCGACAATCGCACTGTGCCGGCGCCGGGGGCTGTGCTTGATAGTTTGCTCGGCGCATTCGCCGCGATTCGCTCGCTTCGCACGGTGCATACGCAACAACCCGATACGCTGGGGCTGGGCGCTGATCGGCGCATTGTGGTTCAGTTGTTTGCGAACGAACAGTTGCTCGACCGGTTCAGTTTGGGCGAAGAATACGTCGAGCAAGGGCGACCGGCCACGTTTCTGGCCCTGAACGGGCACGAGGGCGTTTATTTGGCTGAAGGTCACCTGCGGCATTATTTCAGTAAAGACCTGGCGCAGTTTCGGGGCAAAACTGCCCTGATGTTTCCGCCGGAGACTATCCGGTCGGTTTGTTTGATCCGGCCCGACAGTATGGATCACCTGTGGGTCAGGAGCGACACTTTGCCGCTGTGGCGCCACGCCGATAGTTTGCTGAATTGCCCTGCCGCCCGCGCCAGTGCATGGCTGGGTTTGTTGAACCGCCTCAACGGCCTGCCTTTTGCCGACGGTTTCGACGACAGCCAGGCCGACCGCCTCGAGATGGCGCGTATCGTGCTGCTGCCGGCGCCGGGGGAAGCAGATTCCGCAGTGCTGCGAATTTTTCACGTATTACCGCCAGAATTGCCGGAGGATTTGAGCATTTTGCGCAAAAACAAAAGCGGAATCGCCGCCTGGGTGGTTCATTCCTCCCAAAATCCATTCAATTATTTCGCCCTCGACGATACGCTGCTGGCACGGCGGATTTGCCGGGCATTATTGCCGACTCAATGAATATTTCAACAGAAAAAACAGCCGGCTGGGCTAATTACCCGCGAATCGTAGCCGCCGTTGCCCGGCCTGAAAACCGGGATGAACTGGCGGATTATTTGCACCACACCGGGCAATGTATCGCGCGGGGCAATGGTAAAAGTTACGGCGACGCGTCGCTTGCACCGAATATGGTCTCCATGCTTGGGTTCCGGAAAATACTCGAATTTGACCGGGAAAAAGGAGAGATCGATTGCGAGGCTGGTGTACTGCTGGCCGATATTTTGCCCCTCATTGTGCCGGCAGGATGGTTTTTTTACGTCACGCCGGGTATCAAGGCCATTACCATCGGGGGCGCCATCGCCAGCGACGTACACGGCAAGAATCACCCCGTTGCCGGGTGTTTTTCCAACTGGCTGATTTCATTCGAGCTGATGCGCGCCGACGGAGAGGTGTTGACTTGCTCGCGCAGCGAAAACGCCGGACTGTTCTGGCAAACCTGCGGCGGGATGGGCTGGACGGGGATTATCCTGTCGGCCCGTTTTCGGCTCCGGCGGATCAGTTCGGTGCATTTGCGGCAAAAAACAGTGGAGGCTGGCGATTTTGAGGCGCTTTGGCGTGCTTTTGAGGAAAATGGGCACTGGCCCTACGCCGCCGGCTGGGTCGACGGGCTTTCTCCCCGGCATCGCGGGGTGGCGCTTTTTGCCGAGCACCTGGAATCCGATGCGCCGGATATGCCTTTGCGTTATGAAGTGCCGACACCCAAAAACATACCTTTTTACGCGCCTTCCGGTTTGTTAAATCCGCTTTCCACCCGCATTCACAACTATTTTTATCACCGTAAAAACAAAAGCGGCGAACGCCTGGCCGACCTTGAATCCTATTTCTATCCGCTCGACCGCACCCTCAACTGGAACCGTTTGTACGGGCGAAGAGGATTCGTGCAGTACCAGTTTTGTCTGCCGGAAAACGCCGCTTACGATGGCTTGATCCGGGTGCTGGATGCGATACGGGCGCACCGGCAGGCGCCATTCCTGACGGTGTTGAAAAAACACGGGGAGCGCCCGCCCGAGGCCGTTCATTCCTTTCCGGTAAAAGGCTGGTCGCTGGCGCTCGATTTTCCACGCACGGGCGGTTTGCCTGCCCTGGTGCGCCGGCTGGACGACATCGTACGCGCCAGCGCCGGCAAAATTTACCTGACCAAAGATGCCTGTTCCGCGCCCGATCTTGGGCGGATCGATCCGGCTGCTTTTGGCGAAGAAAAATTCTGGTCCCTGTTGAAAGGACGGATTTTGAGCGGGGGATAGCCTTCCGCCGAATTATTCCGCTTTCAAAAACTCGTACGAAGCCCGCTCGGGAAACACCGAGGCGGCCTCTTCATTTTCTGCCACGATATAGTAGTGTTTCATGACTGCGAGCGGGAGCGCCGCGGAAAATATGCCATCGCCTGCCGTGGCATCGCCTGCCTGGCCGTCGTCGCGCAGCGTGAATTTGGTAAAGGCAAACGGAGCGTCTTTGCGGTAAAACAGGTAGCCACCGGTTGCAGTGCCCAGTTTGGCGGTCACGATCCACTGGGTGTCCGTTTTTTTACATTTGACGTCGCCGATCGTGGGTTGGGTTTTGGTCATCAGCGGGTGCTTGGCCAGCCAGGCAGCGCGTTTATCCATGAGTTGGCGCAGGCCGATTACGTTGTCGCGACCATAGGTCAGGGTTTTGTCGAACGATTGCTGGAAATCCTGATAGGAATACAGTTTGCAGGTATCCTGTTTTACATGTGGGTCGATTTCTTTGGCCATAGCCTGGCCGCGGGTGAGCCATTTGCCGTTTTGCAGCCAGTCGCTGGAGATGGTACGCAGGTGAGCGATGTAAATTTTTCGGTTGAGCGGATTTTTGAGCAATTGGGAAATCAGCGGGCGTTTGGCATTGTCGAATTCGGCCAGCGGGGAGTACTGGATCAGTTGTTCGTCGGGTATTTCCTCGAAGCTGAAATTGCGGCGCCAGCCGCCAAACGCCATATTGAGGTCCCAGATAAGCGGGTGAGCGACGCCGGCGGTATCGAACCAGAGGTAGTAGTTGTGCGAAAGCGAACCATTGTAACTGTCGAGGTTGACGATCGCGTTGTTCAGCGCGAGCATCCACAAAGTCTGGTCCACATCGAGCACTTTGTCGATGTCCGAGGGTTTTTTATTCAGGGTTTTGATCAGGTTGAGGAGGGGTTTCCAGGCGGCCGGGTCGTCGACCTCATAAAAAAGATCGTAACAGCCGGGGCTGTCGTTGAGGTACATCAACGAGGCGTTTTCGCCCTTGGGGCATCCGCTCTGGCTGCGGGCGCGTTTCCAGTCGTCGGGGTCGCATTTGACGAGGTATCCGGAGGTGGTGCCGAAGTGTTTTTGAAGAAAATGGGCGTCGATGGATTCGGTGTTCACATATACGCCGTAGTATTTTTTATTGATGTACACTTTGGCAAAGTTGCACTGTGGGGCGGGCATGTACTGGCGAATAATTTCGTAGGCCAGTGGATCGCGGATAAAACTGGGGTCGAGAAAGCCGTTGGACAATTTGACCGTTGTATGGCCAGACGCCATTTTCTGCGACTTGACTTTGTAATCCAGTTTGATGTTGATGGGCAGTTTTTTGAACGTATCTTTTCTCGAACGGAAATAGGAGCTGTTGCCTTTATACCGGACGCCCACACTGTCGAACCGGGCGCCATTCACCCAGGCTGTACCGGTGAGCCGCGCTTCGGGGTTGGCACTTTTCAGCGAGTCGAGTTTGCGGTCGTAGTCGCGCATCGGCAATTCAATGCGGATTTCCTGGATGCCTGAGCCATAAAAATCCTGGGCGAAAACAGGGTGCTGGACGAGGACAAAAAAGGCGCAAAGCACCAACAGTTGGGAGGCTTTCAGTCTCATAGTGGAGGGATGTAAATGTGTTGTTTTAATTTGCATATAAACGCAAAGCGCGCAAAGTTAATTGACCCTTTGCGCGCTTTGTTGCATTATTGCCGACAAATTGCCTTGCCTGCTTATTTGTTCAAATCCTTCAATTTGACTTTGTACGGTTTGTACATGTAATTGGACGGCATGAAAGATACGGTTCCGGCATTTTCGGCCAGGATGTAATAATCGATGACGGCGTCTTCGTTTTTCGCTTCGATGGCCACGGTAAACATTTTGACGCCAGAAGGCAGGCCGTTGGCGGTCTCTTCGTTCATGGTGGCGACCATGTAAGGCGTTTTGTCGGAGAATCGGTAGTACACGAATGCGCGCTTGGGGAACCGGTCGACCTTACAGCTGATATTGAAGGTATTGAGCCGTTGGTTGTCGAATTTGCCGCGGCCCTGCACGTTTACTTCGGTGACGGCGGAGGGCAGGGCGGTAAGGTCCGGATGGGTTTTGAGGAAGCGGGCGCGTTTGCTCATGAGTTCCACGATTCCCGGAATTTTCGAACGTTTGCCGATCGTCTCTTTCAGGCTGCGCTGGAATTCATCGAGCGAATACAGCTTGTTTTTGTCTTCGTTGAACGGGATGACGATCATGCCCTGGAGTTCCTTGGCGCGTTTTTCGTATTCGCCGTTGAGAAAATTTTCTTCGTTGATCTGGCGGATGTGTGCCAGGTAGATTTTCCTGTTCAGCGGATCCTGCAGGAGTTGGCTGATCAGCGGCTTGTAGGGGTTGTTGGAGTGGAGCAGCGGATCGAGGGTTTGCAGGTCTTTTACTTCAAGATCGCTGCCCAGGCCGACGCCGGGGTTTTTAAAAGAGCCGAAGGAAAGGTTCAGGTCCCAGGGAATAACCTGAAAGCGACCGTTATCGTCTTTATACAGGTAGTAGTTGATGCTGCGGTGGCCGGAGTAGCTGCTCAGGTTGATCATAACGTTGTTCAGCGCGAGCATCCAGAGCACGCGGTCGACGTCGAGAACGGAGCCTGCCTTTGCGGGCTCGTTGGCCAGCACTTTGCTCAGGTTTTGAAGGTCGCCCCAGGCCCAGTCTACGTTGCATTCAAAGTTGTGTTTGTAGCAATTCAGGTTCTCTTCATATTCGAGGCTGCCGAAGATGTTTTGTTTGCAACCGGTGGCGCCGTCTTTCGAAGGGTAATCAACGCCCGCTTTGAACAAGGGACCCGATTCGGTGCCGAAGCGGCTGTTGAGGTACTGATTGTCAACACTTTCTACATTGATGAACAGGCCGACGTATTCATCGTTAACGTACAGTTTGGTGTAGTTGGCCTGCGGCGCCGGCATATATTTCGCGGCGATTTCATAAAAGAGCACCTCGCGCACCATACTTGGGTCGCGCATGGCCGACGATAGTTTGATCGAGGTGTAGCCCTGGTGATTCTGACCGGCTACGCTGTGGTCCAGTTTGATGGTAAACGGATTGCGTTTTTGCCCGACAACATAGGATTTGTCGCCCCGGAAACGAATGCCGACGCCTTCATAACGTTCGCCATCAATATTGGCCACGCCATTCAGCATACCCGTACCGTAGAGCCGCATGGAGTCGAGTTGGTCGCTCCAGTTTTTATCGGCAACGGTCAGTCGGATTTCACCGATGGTTTTTTTGTCAAAAAAAGGACGGTTTTTGCCGCTTTGAGCCATCAGACTCAAAGGAAACAAGGCAATCAGGAGTAGAAGGAGAATTCGATTCATGACGAGTTTATGTCAATGTTTGGAAAAAGAAGGCTTCAAATTAGCGGGTGCAATGATACAAAATTCGGCCGTTGCGCCGGGAAAAGGCAGGTTCTTTACTTATCAGATGATTTCTTCAAAGGCTTGATCCTCCTGTTGCGGAAACCGGCGGGCCAGGGCCGCCAGCCGTATCCGGTGAAGGGTTTGCAGGTTGTCCAGCACTTCGGCTTTGAACTGTTCGTCGACCAATTGCTGCACGGCTTCCAGACTGCCGATGCGGTCGTCTCCGCCAAATTTGAATGTTTGTTCGTACAGTGCGTTTTCAAATTTGACACTCAAACGGTTGTCCATTTTAAAAACGCTGATCTTGAGGATCGGGTGTTCCAGGTAGCCAATAACACGCATAAAAAACGACGGGCTTTTTGATCAAAAATCAATAAAATTGGTGCAAAATTCGCAAAAATCAAGGCATTTCCGGCTCTGCAATGGCTTGAAATGCCGTAAACGCCGCGGCG
Source organism: Saprospiraceae bacterium (assembly GCA_016787345.1). GTDB lineage: Bacteria > Bacteroidota > Bacteroidia > Chitinophagales > Saprospiraceae > M3007. The sequence continues at coordinate 25,096 of JAEUUU010000099.1, forward strand.
CCTCCGAGCAATGAACCCAGCAGATAAATCCAGATATCGCCCCAAACCGCCATGCCGGAAGCGATCATTCCCACGCCTACTGCCGGGTTGAATGCGCCGCCGGATACCGGACCGAATGCATACAGGGCTACCAGAAGTGCCCCGCCGACAACGAGCCCGGTCATCGTCGATTGCCCTTCGCTTCGCTGGATATGCAAGTAAGTGTAAACCAGCAGAAAAGCGCCGATAAACTCAGCCAATAATGCACAAATCGGATCGTTGAACCGCGCCTGAATGTTGGTCGAGCCGGCGTTGCCGCAGCCGAGCAGAAACACCGCGATCAGCGCGGCGACAAACCCGCCTAACAATTGCGCCAGCACGTAATACGGGAACTCAATCCTGTCGAGTTTTCCGCGCATCAGCATGGCCAGCGACAATGCCGGGTTGAAATGGGCGCCTGACACCGAAGCGCCGACGCCGGTCATGACCATCACAATGGCGCCGATAGCCAGCGGCGCCAGACTGCCGGCGCCGTTGTTGAGCGTTAAAACAAGGGTGAGAACCCAAAAAAAGGCGCCGATGCCTTCGACAAGGTACTTTTTCATCTTCCTGGCGGTTTGCTCGACTGAAAAGTCGAATTTTGCGCGCTAATGTAAATCAGTCGTGTTTTTCCACCACCAATTGTAACATGCGTATTTTCCTCATTCTTTTCCTGATCATGCTCCTGCAGCCCTCCGACGAACTTTCCGCCCAAACCCAGCTGCTTACGCCCGAAACCCTTTGGAAAATTGGCCGCGTTTCGCTCGATTGTGTGTCTCCCGACGGTCGTTCGGCCGTTTACGGCGTACAACGTTTTGATGTTAAGGCAAATAAGGGCGTCCGTGTCCTGTATCTGGTCGACCTGACGAATGGCAACACCAGGGCGCTTACCGGCGAAACGGAACCTTCGGCCAGCGATGCCGAATTTCACCCCGACGGCCAGCGACTTGGCTTTTTGCGCGAAGGAAAATTGCACGAAATTAACCTGGCTTCCGGCGCCATTGCCAAAGTCAGTGACCTGGAAATCAACGGATTCCATTATTCCCCTGACGGCAAAAAACTGCTTTTTGCACAGGATGTCAAACTGGATGAAACCCCGGTTGACGCCAATCCCGACCTCCCGCAAACCAGCGGTCGCGTGATGGACGGCCTTATGTACCGCCACTGGAAATCGTGGCACGACTACCAATACAGCCATGTTTTTTGGGTAGAATACAACAACAGCGCGTTCACGAGCGCCCCCGTCGACCTCATGCCCAAAGAAAAATTCGACAGCCCCTTGCGCCCCATGGGCGGAATGGAGCAGATTACCTGGTCGCCCGATAGCCGCTTTATCGTTTATACCTGCCGCAAATTGCAGGGCACAGCCGAAGCGCAAAGCACCAACTCCGACCTCTACGCCTACGAACTGGCATCCGGCAAAACGCTCAACTTTACCGCCGACCTGCCCGGCTACGACATCGATCCGGTGTTCTCCCCCGATGGCCGCTACCTGGCCTGGACGAGCATGGCCCGACCGGGCAACGAAGCCGACCGTACCCGGCTCATGATCCTCGATACCCAGACCTCGTTTCGGGAAGAACTCACCGAGGGGTGGAAATGGGAAGCCAATCATCCGGTTTGGGCTCCCGACGGCAAATCCATGTACTTCCTCAGTTCGAATGATTTTACCTACCAGGTTCACCAAATCGGCGTGGCCGACAAAAAAATCCGCCGGGTCACGGAAGGGCAGCACGATTACACCGCCCTGAAAGTTGCGGGCAGCCAAATCATTGCCACCCGAAATTCCATGGCGGCCCCGGCCGAAGTGTACGCCGTCAATCCCAAAAATGGCCAGGCGCGGCAATTGTCGTTCGTTACCAAAGACCCCTGGGATGGTATTTCCAAAGCCAAAGTGGAACGCCACACGGTCAAAACAACGGATGGCAAGGACATGAATGCCTGGGTCATTCTCCCGCCCAATTTTGACCCCGCAAAAAAATATCCCACCCTGCTGTACTGCCAGGGCGGGCCGCAATCGGCCGTCAGTCAGTTTTTCTCCTATCGCTGGAATTTCCAGCTCATGGCGGCTAATGGCTACGTTGTGATTGCTCCCTGTCGGCGGGGTATGCCGGGCGGCCCCGAGGGACAGGCCTGGAACGATGCTATTTCGGGCGACTGGGGTGGTCAGGCCATGCAGGACCTTCTTTCGGCCTCCGATTATGCCGCCAAACTCCCTTATGTGGATGGCAACCGGATGGGCGCCATCGGCGCAAGCTTTGGCGGTTATTCGGTGTATTGGCTGGCTGGCAACCACCAAAAACGATTCAAAACCTTCATTGCTCACTGCGGCATGTTCAACACTACCAGCTGGTGGGGCACTACGGAGGAAATGTGGTTTGCCAAACACGACCTCGACAACAACTATTGGGAAGCGCCAAACGATCCGGCCTGGACGAAGTTCAGTCCGCATCAGTACGTCCAGAACTGGGACACGCCTATCCTGGTGATCCACAACGAACTGGATTTCCGGGTACCCATCTCTGAAGGCATGCAAGCCTTCCAGGCAGCGCAAATGCGCGGCATTCCTTCCAAATTCCTCTATTTCCCCGACGAAGGGCACTGGATGCAAAAGCCCCAGAACAGCCTGCTGTGGCAACGGACTTTTTACGACTGGCTGGAAGCGACACTGAAAATGCCGTGAATTTGATTGGTTCGATTGATTCGATTGATTCGATTGATACGATTGGGCCTCCCCCGGCCCTCCACAGGAGTGGAGTGGTCAAGTGAGTTGTTATTGATTGATTTTCAATGGTTTGAGAATTTATTGAAAGGAGTATTGCTGATTTAATCGGGAAAATTTGACTAAATCAATTGAATCACCTCTATCGTTTTCAAAATACTGAAAATCAATCAGTAAGCCCCCCTGATCCGCTCCCCTCCTGTGGAGGGGCTGGGGGAGGCCCAATCGTATCAATCGAATCAATCGAACCAATCGCCCAATAAAAAAAGCCCCCCTCCAGCATTTCGCGGAGCGAGGGCCATCCCAAAAACCGATTACATTCTTTATCGCGACAAAACGACGCGAGACGCCTCAGGCGGAGGCCCGTCGTTTTGGGGAAATATCAAGGCAATATGTTAGTGTG
>JAEUUU010000100.1 GCA_016787345.1 Saprospiraceae bacterium
TGCTCGATGCCGGCGTACAAATCCTCTTCGTTTTCCCGGATAATCACCACGTCCATGCCCGGATGTTTGGTGGCGATAAAAGGATGGTAACTCTTGCAGGGCCGGATGTTGGCATACAAACCCAGGGCCTTGCGCATGGTCACGTTGAGGCTTTTATAGCCGCCGCCCTGCGGGGTGGTGATCGGCGCCTTGAGAAAAACCTTGTTGCTGCGGATGCTGTCCCAGGCTTCTTTACCAATACCACTCGTGTTGCCCGAGAGGTATACTTTTTCGCCGATTTGAATTTCTTCAAACTCGATACGGGCGTTGGCCGCTTTCAGCACTTTTAACGTGGCTTCCATGATTTCCGGGCCGATCCCGTCGCCCCTGGCAATCGTTACTTTTTGCATAACGAATTTTTTAGATTGTTGATTTATAGTTAGTTACTGGTCAATTCGAAGATAAAGTCCTGAGGGATCGGCTTCCTGGCCAGCCGGACCTCGATACGGGCCACCAGTTCGACATTTAAACCTTGTTCTCTGGCAGCCGCGAGAAAAGCCCTGACGCTCTTTTTTTGAGCCCTGAGCTCATTTATTTTTTGATCAAATGGCCGGGCGTCAAACTGGTGGTTGCCTTCCCATTGGCGCAACATGTGGATATTATGCCACTGAATCCGCTCACCGACAAGCGCGTCAAGGAGTTCTATCGCTTCTTTAGGCGAAAGCTTTTCATTGACCAGATCAATAATTTCGGCTATTCTTTTATTCTGCATGGCTCAGCATTAAGATTGATGAAAAGATTCGGACGGCACAGACATTCGCCTGATCATCAGTAACATTCCGAACAACAGGGTGGAAATCAGCAGTTCTTTAAAACACAAAAAGCCGCAGTAGGCCGACAAGCCGAGGGCAGCGGCTGCAAGGCCCGCAAAAGCAACTGGCCCCAGAACCTTTTCCAGGTCGAATGAATACCTCGGACCTGTTGACAAAAACGGAGGCTGCCCGTCGGAGGAGTGTACCGCGGAAGAAGGTAGATGCGCTTTTATTTGTACTGACATACTCGCTTTTTGATGGCAAAGATGTGTCGACAAATAATAAACAATAATTTATCTTTGTAATAAAACTCATAGCATTTGCTTATGGAATATACTTTACACCAGCTCAAAATATTCATAAAAGTTGCTGAGCATCAAAGCATTACCAAAGCATCGGCAGATCTCTACCTGACACAGCCCGCCGTTTCCATTCAACTGAAAAAATTTCAGGAACAGTTTGCCATACCGCTCACCGAGGTAATCGGGAAAAAACTGTTCGTCACCGATTTCGGTATGGAAATCGCGGCATCCGCCCGGAAGATCCTGGATGAAATCGAGGCGATCAACTACAAAACAAAGTCGTACAAAGGGCAACTGGCCGGCCGACTCAGGATATCGACCGCCTCTACCGGCAAATACGTCATGCCCTTTTTTCTGTCTGATTTTCTTCGGCAAAACCCTGCCGTGGACCTGATTATGGACGTGACCAACAAAAACCAGGTGGTGAAAAACCTGGAACAAAACGAGGTCGACTTTTCGCTGGTTTCAGTCGTGCCGGATCACCTGAATCTGAACAAGGTACCGTTGCTGCAAAACAGACTTTACCTTGTAGGAGGGACGCGCATTCAGCGAAACCCGAAGATGCCCGTCCGGAAATTACTCGAACAACACCCGCTGCTTTACCGGGAGTTCGGCTCTGCGACCCGAAACGCCATGGAACAGTTTATCGAGAAAGAACAATGGCCCAATTACAAACAAATCGAACTTACCTCCAATGAAGCCCTTAAGCAAGCGCTGATTGCGGGACTGGGCTATTCCATCATGCCGCTGATCGGTATCAAAAACGAACTAAAAAGTAACGAACTGGAAATTATCCCCTACAAGGGCTTGCCCATCGTCTCCCACTGGAACCTTGTGTGGCTGTCGGCCAAAAGGCTTTCACCTATTGCGGAAGCCTATCTGACATTTATACAGCGTGAAAAAGATCGAATCATCGACGAGGTATTTCCCTGGTTTGAAATCTATTAAAAAAACCAGGGAAATACCGCGCTCAAGTCTTCGGCCTGCTTCAATTCGACAGCACCAGTTTCCGACTACCCAAAAACACGCCTTTTTGCCAAACACCCAACTGGTACGCGCCTTCGGGCGCCTGCATGGCAGGGTGCCAGGGCGAACCGGGCAAAGCTGTACCGGCGGCAACAACCCGACCGTTCATGTCCGTCAGGCGGTAGCTGAGCGCCGAGCGCGTATCGGCGGTTTCACAGCGGATAGCCTGGCCGGAGCGGAACGGATTGGCAAACTGGCAAGTGCAGGAAGGCAGTTGTGAAAGGTCTCCCGTACCTACAGCATCCGGACTGCGGTACCAGGTAGAGTCGATGGTATTGGGCTTTAGCAGATCGCCGGGAATCGCCTGCAGATAGGTCTCCACATACAAAACCCGATCGTTGCCCAGCGGCGTAAACACCTTCGTGGTTACCCAGTTTGGCGCATAGGCGCCGTTTACGATCACGTCATTTGACTCGTATGTATAGTCATTGGAATAATAGCCGTCGCCTGGTTCGAAATATTGGCGGGAGCTGGGCGAAAAACTCAATCCACCATCGTTCGATACAACCGTGAGGGAAGAATCCAGTTGTCCTTCGGCGTCGTAGTAATACCGCGTAACAAACAGGCCATTGATAAAATACTCGGGTATTATGTTGGTAAAAAACGTGCTGTCGAGCAATCCGTCGGGCCGGTAGATCGAAGAGTCAGTATTAAAAGTCTCGACATCATTGGAACTGATGGAGTAGCGATGTTTTACCAGCAACCGGCCATCGGGTTGGTAAGTGTAATCTTCGCTTTCCACAATAGCCCATTGATTTGCGTCTTCGTCCCAATCTTCGCGGTCAAATTCGAGCACCTTGCCGTCGGGCGTGCGCTGGGTAAATTCACGCGTATAGTTATCCCACTGCTGCGTGCCTGGATTCCAAAGCAGGTACAGCATGTTTTCCGTATGTGCAACATCGTCAAAGTTGTATGAGATGTCGTAATACGGCACCCAGACGCCGGCAGATCCGTAAGCGCCGAGGATATGCGCCAACCGGCTTTGGGCATCGTATTCGTACTCGTCTCTGATCCAGTTTTCCCAGGGGCCTTCGGGATTGGGAGTGCTTTTCAAGCCTATAAACAATACAGGGCGATCGTCCGCATCGTAAATGGTGGTATCTCGAAAATAATACGCAGGGCTGCCGGTCCAGAAGGACTGGGAAAAGGAAGATGTTTCCAGGTGGTCGGCATTGTAATACCAATATGTTTCCGAGTGATTTTGCTGTGTTCCGGTATTGTAGTCGTAATAATACCAGTGTGAGGAATCCGCAAGGAGGGGGAGCAGGAGGTTTTGTGCAGTGGCAGGCGCCAGTGCAAGCGAAAGAAAGGCGAGTAGTGTAAATGTATACTTCATGACGAAAAGGATTTACCGGCAAAGATCAGTCCCCCGTCAATTGAAAAAAACTACGTTTTTACGATACTTTCCAGAAGCCCTGAGAAACACTCCGCTCGTCATCAAACAGTTGGCCCTCGGTTTGCCACCCAATAAGCCTTACACCTCAAACCGCTCGCCCAGCTTTTTCTTCAATGCCAGCATCTCATCGCGCAACTGCGCAGCCGTGATAAAATCGAGGTCTTTGGCGGCCTTTTTCATGCGGGACTCGGTTTCGGCAATCATTTTCTCCAGCTGGCTGCGGGAGGCATACGCAACGATGGGTTCGGCTGCCAGGCTGGCCTGTTCCGGCTCGACGTAGTATTTGACCGGTTCGGCGCCGCGAATATCGAGGATGCTGCGCTGGGCCAGAATTTGATCCCTCGATTTGGTCACCGTGGTCGGCGTGATGCCGTGCTCTTCGTTGTAGGCCATCTGGATCGAGCGCCGGCGGTTGGTCTCGTCGATGGTGTTGCGCATGGCGTCGGTGATTTTGTCGGCGTAAAAAATGACCAGGCCATGGGCATTCCGGGCGGCGCGACCAGCGGTCTGGGTCAGCGAGCGGGCGTTGCGCAGGAAGCCCTCCTTGTCGGCATCGAGGATAGCGACGAGCGAAACCTCGGGCAGGTCGAGGCCTTCGCGGAGCAGGTTGACGCCGATCAAAACATCGTATTCGCCGAGGCGCAGGTCGCGCAGAATTTCCACCCGTTCCAGGGTTTCGACCTCGGAGTGGATGTAACGGCAGCGGATACCGACTTTAGCCAGATATTCGGCCAGTTCCTCGGCCATCCGTTTGGTGAGGGTCGTGACCAGGGTACGTTCGCCCACGTCGACACGGCGCTGGATTTCCTCCATCAGGTCGTCGATCTGGTTGAGCGAGGGGCGTACGTCGATTGGCGGGTCGAGCAGGCCGGTGGGGCGCACCAGTTGCTCCACCACCACGCCTTCGGTTTGTTCCAGTTCGTAATCGGCGGGCGTCGCGCTGACGAATACGACCTGATTGATCAGGGTTTCAAATTCTTCAAAACTCTGCGGCCGGTTGTCGATGGCGGAGGGCAGGCGAAAGCCCCAGTTGACCAGCGATTGTTTGCGGGCGCGGTCGCCGCCCCACATGCCGCGCACCTGCGGCAGCGTGACGTGGCTTTCGTCCACAATCATCAGATAATCATCGGGGAAATAATCGAGCAGGCAAAAAGGACGGGAGCCCGGCGTCCGGCGGTCGAAAAAACGCGAATAGTTTTCGATACCGTTGCAATACCCGAGTTCTTTGATCATTTCCAGGTCGAATGTCGTGCGCTCCTTGATGCGCCGGGCTTCTGCCAGGCGGCCTTCGCGGATAAAGTATTTTTCCTGTTCCGCCAGTTCGTCCTGTATTTCCACCATGATCTGGGCCAGGCGCTCCTTGGGCGCCACGTACAGGTTAGCCGGGAAAATAGCGGCGTTTTCAATGGTTTCGATGCGTTTACCGGTTTCGATCTCGATGCTTTCCAGGCTCTCGATCTCGTCGCCCCAAAACGTGACGCGATAGCCCCAGTCGGCGTAGGGCAGGTTGATGTCGACCGTATCGCCCTTGACGCGGAAGGTGCCGCGCGAAAAGTCGGTTTCGGTGCGCGAGTACAGGCTGTTGACCAGATCATACAGGAATTGGGTGCGCGTCAGCTTCTGGCCTTTGAACAGGCGAATAATCCCGGTTTTGTAATCTTCGGGGTTGCCCATGCCATAGATGCACGACACCGAAGCGACGATAATGATGTCGCGCCGGCCGGAAAGCAGGGTAGACGTGGCTTTCAATCGAAGTTTGTCGACCAGCTCATTGATTTGCAGGTCTTTCTCAATATAGGTATCCGTGACGGCGATGTAGGCTTCGGGCTGGTAATAATCGTAGTAAGAGACGAAGTACTCCACCGCGTTGTCGGGGAAAAAAGACTGAAACTCACCGTACAACTGGGCGGTCAGCGTCTTGTTATGGGTCAGCACCAGGGTCGGGCGGTTCACCTGGGCGATGACGTTGGCCATCGTGAAGGTCTTACCCGAACCGGTGACGCCCAGCAGTACCTGGGCCCGGTCGCCGTTTTGAATGCCCGCCACGAGCTGGCGGATGGCCTGGGGCTGGTCGCCGGTGGGGGTGTATTGAGAGGAGAGTTTGAATTGCATGTAAGAGATTTGTAACCCTTCAAAACCCTCAAAATTCGGAATTAGTTGCTACTCCCGCCACTTTTAAAACAAATTTTTTTAAATAAAAAACAAAAACCGGCCGGCGGCAACCCAGTTCAATGGTTCGCCGCAGGCCGGCTCAAAACAGGTTCTTAACACCGTAATACCCCAATCACCACTACCGCCGCACTACCCTTGCCCGCCCCCTCACGTCCTTGCCGCTCCGCCACTCCAACAGATAAATACCGGCCGGCAAGGACGTTTTCATCTCCGCCAGCGGGCCGTTCGCGGGTTGTACGTGCACCAACTTACCCAAAGCATTGTAAAGCAGGAGATTATCGCCGGCCGACTGGCTGGCCTCCGGCGCTTCCACCCAAAATGTACCAGCCGAAGGATTGGGGAAAACCCGCAATTGCACACCCTCGTCCGGCAAACTGTTCACCCGGCTGACAACGCTCAGGAATCCCGTATCCACCGTGTGCCATACGGTATTCGTGATCACCGGCGGGTTGAAGTCGAAGTAGATGCCAGCGCGGTTTTCCAGCAGGGTTCCCATCGGGATGCCGGTTTTGTGTTCGATTGAAAACTGAACAAAACCGTGCGAAGCTGCTTCATTGACGTTTGAATCCGGCAGGGCGATGTTGTTGAAAATAAAGGTCAAAATGCCTGTTTCTGTGACGTTGTAGTCGAATGCATGGCTCGCCGCGCCAACTTTCAAACTCAGTGGCTCCAGCCAGGCGTCGAGGGTGTCGCGAATGACCACGGTAAAGGCCGTGTCGGTGCCGGTGTTCTGAAAACGAATACGGTAATCGAGCGGTGTGCCGGGCAGGATATAGTGTTCGTCGCCCACGCCGCGCGGGGTGGCGGCTTTGTCGTTGGGGTCGTAAGCGCCGATGAGTTCATGGCAGTCGCGGGCAGTTGCCGGCCGGCCGTCGGTATTGGGGAATTCGAGCAATGCGCCGGGCTGGACGGGGCCGTTGCAGCCTTCCACCCCGACCGATACCGCTTCGGAAAGCGGGTGATTGGGCTCCTGTTCCGTCATAAAACGCAGCGTAGTGCCGCCGGCAGCCAACGTGGCCGTGTATTGTTCCTGCGGCAACAGAGACGGCAGCGACGATTGCATCATGATGACGTGATCGTCGACGACGACGAAGCCGAGCCCCTCGGCGCTGGGCCCGAAACCGGTGTTGGTCAGCACGAATTGTACACTGTCGCCCAGGCAGTTGGCCATACCCGCCAGGGTTGCGCCCGACCAGTTGGCCGGCGGATTGCAGAGCGTATCCGGATAGATGGCCGCGCTGACGCAAATGGTTTGGCCGAGTTCGGTTTCGTCGCAGTCGGGCGTTGCGGTAAGGGTAAAAGAGCCGCATTCGAGGGCGTCCACGGCGCCGATTTGAAAGAAATAGGCCGTACCGTCGAACGTATACGGAATACTCGACCCGTTGAAGTCGAGTTCATCGGGCAGCACAATTTCCACCACCACGCTGTCGGCCGTCGCGGTGCCGTCGTTGCAATAGCTGACGTGGTACACATTTGGGAAACAACGGCGCAGGAAGGGCGTCGAAATGGAAATTGTCATGGCCGGGCAGTCGACAATAGCGGCGGCGGAGAAATTTTGCGAAAGGGTGGTCAGTCCCGTATCCGGCACTACGACGGTCACGCCGTTCGGGCAAATATTCCACAGATCGGAGGGCGGAAAAACATAAATCTGATGCGTGCCAACAGGCAAGCCGAGTGAGTAAAACCCTTGTTCGTTGGTGGTTGTAAAGAAATCATTACCGCTGGCGGCAAAAACAAACCAGTTGCCCAGCCCGATTTCACTGGTATCGGCCACGCAATTATCATTGGCGTCGAGCCGGAGGTAGCCTTCCAGATTACCAGGCATCAAATTGCCGTCGGCATCAATTTTCATCACGTACAGAAAGTCTTCTACACCCTGATCGGCATTGCCGCCGATGATGAACCCGCCATCGGGCGTAGGCGCCGCACCGACAAAATGATTGCCCGGACCCAGGCTCAGCACAGAATAGTTCTTTTTCCAAATCAGGTTGCCGGCATGATCAAAACGCGCGATAAAAGAGACGTTGTCATTGAGCGAACTTCCTTCTTTCCCCATAAAAAGAATACCCTGGGCAGCGCCGGTGACAAGCGGTTTTATCGAATGCGCCACGCTGGTCGCCCCAATCAAGGTATTGACGTCAGCCGACCAGGTCAGCGTTCCGCTATCGTCGTAGCGCTGCAGATAGATTTGTGAATTACCGGTCGGCAATTCCGTTTGCCCATAACTTACCGTGATGCCATTACGGGTATCCAGCGCAAAACTGTTAAAAGCGCTGCTCTGCTGCAAAGGCAAGGACCAAAGCAGGTTGCCGGCGAGGTCACGGCGATTCAGGGAAGTAGAAGTAACCCCATTGACGCCGACCCTGAACATGCCATATACCATGCTGCCATCGGGATTGGGTTCCATAAAAATCTTTGTGATATCCTGATCGGCGGAGGGCTGTTCGACTATATTCCACAACAACTCGCCCGAAGGAGAAAGTTTCGCAGCAAACACGCGGTACTCCACCGGCGGAATCAGCCTTTTGGCTTCGCCAATAATCATGATTTCACCCGAGTCGGTTTCCTTGGCATCCATCGGGGTGTACAACCACTGTGTTGATTTCGGCACGGAGGAGGTCCAGATTGTGTCGCCAGCCACAGTACGTTTGAATACGAGCAACTGATTGTCGACAAAGGTGTTGTTCGACACCAACAAAGTGTCGTCGCGCAGCCAATACACAAAGTCTTCTTCGGGCAACTGTGTGCAATTCGTTTCCCAACTGAGTTCCTGACCATCGAGATCGAGTTCCTGACGCGACAGGCAGAAGTCCGGAAACCCGTCGAGCGACAAAACGGTGTAACCGGACGGCGAAAAGCGAAAACGTGTTTGGTCGGGGTCGGCAGCGTGAATTTTGGTGTAAAACACCTGCCCGTAACCCGTCGTGAGTAAAAAGCAGCAGACCACAAGGGCCAGGATTATGCGCAGCGAAAAGGATTCTTTTTTCATGTTCATGTGATTTGATCACAAACATAGCCCTATTCGGCAGCGTTGTTTTTGAACAGAATTTCAGGATTATCGAAAATTTATTAAACCATTTTTAATTAAAATACGCTTATATTGGCTATTATTAAAGATATTTTTTTAATAAAAAACCTGAATTACCGAAAATGACCAACAGTTTTCTTCTTCAAATCCTGCGCGCCATCGACCCTTCGGAGCATGGCGCGGTACGGCGTTTTCTGCAATCGCCCTTTTTCAACCGCAGAAGCGACGTCATTCAACTCTTTGATTTGCTGGTCAAATCGCCCGAACCGCCCGGGCGGGAAGCGCTTTTTGCGGCCTTGTACCCCGGCCGGCCTTTTCACAACCTGACCCTCAACCACACTTTTTCCTACCTCACCGAACGCCTCGAACAATACCTTGCCCTTGTAGAAATGCAACGCGACGGACAAACCGAACGCCTGTACCGCGTGCGGGCTTTCCGGCGGCGCGGATTGTCGCAACTCTTCGAACGCGACGCGCATTTACTGGAAAAATCGCACCTCGAATCGCCCCAGCGGCACGCCGGCTGGCACCTTTTCCACTATCTTTTGCAAAATGAAATTTTCAGCCACCGCATCGTTCAACGCCGCGAAGGCGCCACCAACCTCTCGGCCGCCAGCGATGCCCTGAGTCAGTTTTTTCTGCTCGACAACCTGCGCTGGGCCTGTACGGCCGAATCGTTGCGTTCCGTCGGCGGCGAAACGTACAGCCCGCCCCTGGCCGATGCCGTGCAGCAACTCGCCGAATCCTGCCCGCCCGATGACAACCCTTCTCTCGCCCTGCTTTACCAAAGCTGGCGCGTGCTGCGCGACCCGGAAGACCGCGATGCATTCCATCTGCTGGAACAATTGCTGCTCGGCCATCCCGATATTTTCCCGCCGGCCGAAAGCCGCGATATCCACATGGCAGCGATCAATTTTTGTATCCGCCGCCAAAACCGCGGCGAACGCGATTACGCCCGCACCGCCCTCGAACTGTACCGGCGCGCCCTCGAACGCGGTATTTTGCATGAAAATGGCGTGCTGCCCACCTATACCTACAACAATATCCATCTGCTCGCCCAGGTGACCGGCGAGACCAACTGGGCCCAGAACTTCCTCGAACAATACCGCGAAGCCCTGCCGCCCGGCGACCGCGACAACATCTACCGCTACAACCTGGCTATTTTCTACTACCGCGCTGCCGACTATGGCCACGCGCTCGAATTGTTGCGCACCCTCGATTTCCCGGAGGTATTCATGGCCCTCGACGTGCGCCGCATGCTGCTCAAAAGCTACTACGAACTGGGCGAATGGCTTTCCCTGGCTTCTTTGCTCGATAGCTTCTCCGCTTTTCTTCGCCGCCAGAAAACCCTGGGTTATCACCGCGAAAGCTACCGCAACCTGATCCGTTTCACCCAAAAACTGGCCAAACGCGGCCCTACATCCGCCCTGGCCGGACAGATCAAAGCCTGTCCGGCCGTGGCAGAAAGAGAGTGGCTGCTGGGCAAAATAAAAGGAAAGGGTTAACGTGACAACAACAGTCGACCGCTGCTCACCCCCTTTCCCTGCACTACGATGCGATAACCGTACACCCCGGCCGGCAAAGCCGGTATGACGGCGACCACGCGATTGTCCTGTACCCGGCTTTCGAGCGCCAGTCGGCCGGTCATGTCGCGCAGTTCAAACCAGGCGTCTTCCAACTCGGGGCCTTCGAGCGACAAGATGGCACCGCCGGCAACAGGATTGGGGAACACCCGCCAGACCGACGTTTGGGCTACTTCGCTGCGTTCGTGCGCGGGGCGCGGATTGTTGTCGGCCGTAACCGGGCAGCCGAAGGTGTTGAGGTGGGTTTCCAGATAGGCGCCCGTGCTCAGGCGAACGGCGGCATTGATGTAGTCGACATCCGTCTGGGGTGGAAGCGCATAGCGGAACACATCGGATTCGCCCAGGGCAATGCCGGCCGCCTGCGGCTTGAAACGCACGCTGTACATGGGTGAATAATTGGGGTTGCGCACCAGATAAGTCCGCCCCGAAGGCGCCGTATAAATAGCATTGTTGGCAGGGGCGTAGGCAGACACGCCGTCGGGCACCTCCAGGTACACGAATTGCAGGGCCGCCGAGCAATTATTGACCACCCGGACGCGGTAAGCGCGGTTTTGGGCGGCGTCCTGCTGGATACCCAACAATTCGAAACGCAGACACCCGATCGTTTTTACGTCGCAGGGTTCTTCATCGCTGGTCACATTAACCGTAAAACAACAGCTCGCTGAATTGCCGCAGGCATCGTCAGCGCGGTAGCACACAACCGTCTGACCCAGGGGAAATTCCGAACCGCTGGCAATCCCGGAAACAAGCGTTGTATTCAACCCCGGACAGGGACAACCGGAATCCGCAAACGGCAGATCGTATTCGGCTACTGCCGTGTTGGCGCCGCTGGCCGTTGCAACAGTCAGGTCGGCCGGGCAACTCAGACTGATCGTATTCGGCTGGTTATCGCTGAGCCACTGGATCACGTAAGTCGCCAGGGTATCGCAATCGTCGCCTGCGCCCGGCAATACCAACTCAACGACACCCGGCTGGTTGTAAACCGTCCCTTGCAGGGTCACCGTTTCGCCCGGACAAATCCGAAGCGTATCCTGCACCGAAGCCTGCGGCAGCCACTCGATCACGTAAGTCGCCAGGGTATCGCAATCGTCGCCAGTACCCGACCAAACCAGTTCCACGACGCCCGGCTGGTTGTAAACCGTCCCTTGCAGGGTCACCGTTTCGCCCGGACAAATCCGAAGCGTATCCTGTATCGAAACCTGCGGCAGCCACTCGATGGTATAGGTGGCCAGTGTATCGCAGTCGTCGCTGGCGGTAGGCAGCCCCACGACAACCGTGCCGGGCTGACTGTACGTCGCACCGCCCAGCACAACACTTTCGCCGGGGCACAGGTACAGAGTTTCCTGAATGGTCGGCGCCGTGCCGTACACACAAACATCCATATTTGTGAATACAGCCGCTTCTACCATCGGCTCCGGCTCAATACGCGATTCGGCAAAATTGATCGCCGTAGGCAGGTAAGCCATCAGGGTATCTGCCAGATCGGCAACCTGCGGGTCAGGCCACTGAGAGGAGCAACAGTCGGACATATACCCGGCCGGGTCGGTTTTGGCGACAAAAAAGCCGTAGGGCTCCAGCGGAGCATTTTTGATGCCTCCGATAGCCACCCAGCCGCCATCGGCAGTGTGTTGAACCTTGTTAAAATGACTGAATTCTCCTCCGCTGAAACGGCGGTTCCAAAGCGGTTGTCCGTCATCAACATCGAGTTTGAACAGGGCGGCGCCTTCGTCAAAATCAACACTGTTATTCGTCAGGCGAAAATTCAGATAAATATTCAACATCGCCCCGCCGTCGGCGTCGACATCCAGATAGCCCCAATTGTGCTGCCAGCTGGGCACACGGTAGGTTTTCGACCAAAGCACCTCTCCGTCGGTAGTCGTTTTTTGCACCCAGGCATAGGAAGGGTTAACAACAAACGTGCTATAAGGAATCGACCAGCCCGCCATGATCAGGTGCCCGTCGGCAGTGGGGCGGATGCTGTTTAACACTTCGTACTCTTGCGCATAATACCGGAACGACTTGACGAGCGCGCCAGTTTCGAGGTCCAGGGCAGCCCATACGCCTTCTACTTTTTCCGCAAAAAGGTCGGCTTGCCCGCTGCCGCAGCCATAAATCAACCCGTCTTTGACGAATTGCATATTGAGCGTATTGTAGCGATTAACAAACGGAATGGTGCTCCACAGGGTATTCCCGTCGTTGTCGATCCTGGCAACAAAGCCCCGGGTCGTTTGGGCGGAATTCGTGATGCGCAAGCCCGACACGATGTAGCCATCGTCGATCGGGATGATGTTGAACCCAAGGGTCAGAAAGCCGTTCTGGCCGATGGTTTTGTTCCAGAGGTGGTTGCCGTTCTCGTCGACACGTACGATCCAGCAATTCCCAGAGCCGGCGCCGGCGCCGCTGGCGGAACCGACGGCAATAAATCCGCCGCCGTTGGCGGGTCGGGCGGCGCGAAATTCGTCGGTACCATAACTGTTGTAGCGGCGTTGCCAGATCACCTCGCCGTTGAGGTCGGTCCGGATCAGAACGCCGTCCGACTGTGAAGCGCCAGGCTCGGTGGTCGAGCCCGCCAGCAGGTAACCGTCGGGTAGCTCGGTGACGTCATAAGGGCGCGTGTCGGTGCTGTCGGCAAGTATTTTTTGGAAAGTGGGGGTCTGGGCATTCAGAAAGCCGCAGAGGAAGAAAAGAAGGATCGCCGGGATATGGCGGGATTGAAAAACAGGCATTTTTTAGAACAGTAAAAGGTGATTGGGAAGGCGGGATGAAAATAGAGCGATTAGGTCTTTACTAACCGCTTGTTGTCACATTATCCAGGATATGTGTCACGTGAGCAATTTGTTAATGCACGCAGAGGGGTTTGAATTTCACGCAGAGCATACAAAGGGAATTTTTTATTGCACGCAGAGACGCGGAGGCACAGAGCGCCGGTATGTCATGATTTCTTTCTTTGCGCGCTTTGCTCCTTTGCGTACTTCGCGTGAAACTCATACCCCTCTGCGCCTCTGCGCCTCTGCGTCTCTGCGTGCAATAAAAAATCTCATGAGAAACGCCGCCTTTGCGCGCTCTGCTCCTTTGCGTGCTCCGCGTGAAACTCATACCCCTCCGCGGCTCTGCGTGCAATAAAAAGCCCCCTGTACAAAACAATGTGCAAGGGGCGGATATCATACCGTAAAACAGTGCTTATCAGCGCACGAACAACAGTTCGCGGTACTTCACCAGCGGCCAGTACTGATCATCGACCACGGCTTCCAGATCGTCGACCGCGGCGCGGATGGCCTCCATTTGCGGTCTGACCTGATGACAGAAAATATCGGCTTCGGCGCGGATGTCACCGGCATTGTGCGCGTTGTCATAAGCCGTTTGCATGGCTTTCAGGCCTGCATTGATGGCTTCGACGTCGGCGACGATGCGTTTGAGCAGGTCTACCTGCAGGCGGGCCGACTGTACCATGTCGATCGAGCGCAGGGCGCTGATGTTGTTGGCCAGTTCGGTCTGGTAACGCAATACGGCGGGCAGCACCTGCGATACGACCAGTTCTTCCAGCGATTTCGCCTCGATGTCGAGTTTGGTGCAGTAGGCGTGCAGTTGCACGTTGTAAAAAGCATCGAGTTCGGTGGCATTCATGACCCCCGATTTGCCGAATAAATCGATGCCCAGCGGCTGCGCCAGCACGTCGAGCGCCTCGGGCGTCGTGGCAAAGTTGTTGAGGCCGCGGCTGGCGGCTTCTTCTTTCCACTCATCCGAATAATTGTTGCCTTCGAAAAGAATGGGTTTCGACTTGCGGATGTAGTTTTTGAGCACCATCAGGATAGCCTCCTCTTTATCGGTGCCTTTGGCCGTGAGCTTGTCGACGTCGCGTTTGAACTCCATGAGTTGCAGGCCCATCATGGCATTCATGACGGCCATCGGGCCGGCGCAGTTTTGGGAGGAGCCTACCGCGCGGATTTCGAACTTGTTGCCTGTGAAAGCGAACGGCGAGGTGCGGTTGCGGTCGGTGTTGTCGAGTTCGAGGTTGGGCAGTTTGGAGATCAGGTCGATGGCGCGTTTGACGGCGGCGTCGTCGGTTTTTTTGCCGTTGGCAATCTGGCCCAGCAGTTTGAACATGGCCTCGCCGATAAACACCGAAATGATCGCCGGCGGGGCTTCGTTGGCGCCCAGACGGTGGTCGTTGCCGGCATGGGCAATGCTGGCGCGCAGCACGTCGGCGTATTTGTACACCGCCATGATGGTATTGACGAAGAAAGTCAGGAAGCGGAGGTTTTTGCTGGGTTCCTTGCCTGGCGAAAGCAGGTTGACGCCGGTATTGGTGCCCATGCTCCAGTTGTTGTGTTTACCCGAGCCGTTGACGCCTGCAAAGGGTTTTTCATGGAACAGCACGCGCAGTTTGTGACGGCGGGCGACGCGCTCCATCACGTCCATCAGCAATTGGTTGTGGTCGACGGCCACGTTGATTTCTTCAAAAATCGGCGCCACTTCGTACTGGGCGGGGGCCACCTCGTTGTGGCGGGTGCGCACCGGGATACCGAGTTTGTGGCTTTCCGTTTCGAGGTCGCGCATAAAGTGGTACACGCGCTCCGGAATCGATCCGAAATAGTGGTCTTCCAATTGCTGGTGTTTGCTGGCCGGGCGACCGAGCAGGGTACGGCCGGTCATCACGAGGTCGGGGCGGGCATTGAACAACGCCTCATCAACCACGAAGTATTCCTGTTCCCAACCCAGGGTGGCGGTCACCTTGGTCACATTGGCATCGAACAGTTGGCATACCGGTACGGCCGCTTTGTCGAGCAATGCCTGGGAACGGAGCAGCGGCAGTTTGTAGTCCTGCGCTTCGCCGCCGTAGGTCACGAAAATGGTCGGGATGCAAAGGGTTTTGCCGTCGCCGACTTCGATGATAAAAGCCGGGCTGCTGGGGTCCCAAACCGTGTAGCCGCGCGCTTCGAAAGTGCTGCGCAGGCCGCCGGAAGGGAACGACGAACCGTCGGGCTCCTGTTGCACCAGCGCCGAGCCGGTAAACTCCTCGATCACCCGGCCGTCGTGGGTCATGGTGAAAAAGGAGTCGTGTTTTTCGGCGGTTTTGCCCGTGAGCGGCTGAAACCAGTGGGCAAAGTGCGTGCAGCCTTTGTCCTGTGCCCATTCTTTCATGCCGGCAGCCACCGTGTCGGCTACCTCGCGACTCAGCTTCTGACCGCTCTGGGTGGCGGCTTTTACCATGAGGTAGGCATTCTCGGGCAGGTATTTTTTCATTGCCTCTTCGTGAAAGACGTTTTCACCGAAATACGACGCAATGGTTTCGCCATGCGACTCACCGAGATCGAGCGGAAGGGATTCCAGGCGGTTCTCGATGGTCTGGAGGGCTTGAAAACGAGTTGTGGACATAGTCTGTCTTGATTTGTTATAAAAGTTGGATGCGGAAGGTTCGTTCAGCGAAAAAAGGTCCTAAAAGAGGCTCCATTTGCGAAAAACAGATAAAATTATCTTTGTTAAAGAGTTTTTGGGCGACCAAAACCTTATTTCGACGCAAAAATAAGTGCGTTTTCAGCGAAAAAGTGCGCGCTTGCCAGATTTTTTATTTTTTACCAAAAGAAAAAGCCCCCCCAACGACTTTTCGTGGAGAGGCCATCCCAAAAACCAATTGTTAAAGACATCTATTTCTTATAGGCTTCGTGCCGGAACCTTTTTGTACGAGGTTGATAAAGGTTTATAGGGTTTATAAGGGTTGATGCGACCGTCTGTCGCCGCATACGAAGTCCCTGTACGCCGGGCATGCGCCGGCATAGGCATAGGGAACAATACGGATCAGGTGTGTTTTACTTGTAAATCTCCGTTGCTTCGGGAGCGGGTTTCGGCGCTTTGCGGTCGAGGGCAAACGCCACGCTCAGTTCGTGCGAACCGGAGTTGTACTGCTGGAAATTGCCGAACGACACGTCGTAGGAGTAGTACAGTTGGGCGCCTTTGTATTTCGTGCCGATGAGGCAGGTCACCATCGAATTGCTCGATTGCGGACGGAATGTGAGACCGCCGATGAGCTTGTCGTCGAGGAAACGACCCTGCACGTTGAAGTCGATCTGGTAAGGCACGTCGCGCACGTTGCGCAGGGCCAGCGAGGGAATAATCTTGAAGTTTTGGCTTTCCACGTTCAGAATATAGCCCATCTGGAAGATGTAGAACTGGAAGAGGCCACCGTTATTGTTGGTATTGTTTCCGCCGCTGTTCGAGGTCGGGATTTCGTCGAGTCGGGCGCGAATGGTGTTGGGCAAAGAGAGGCCTGCGAAAAAGCGTTCGTCGTACATAACAAATGCGCCTACCGAGGCATCGAAAAAGCGTTGACCTTCCACGGCGCCTTCGAGCACTTCGTCGTTGGGGTCGAGCACCGGGGTGGGTTCGAGCAGGTCGCCGTTGGCGTTGCGGCGCAGGAATTCGGTCGACAAGCCGAGACCGATCTGGGCCTTCTGGATACGGAAACGGAACGCGTAGTTGAGTTGCAGGCGCAGGGTATTCACCGAGCCGGCTTTTTCACTGAACAAACCACCGCCGAGGGCCAGTTTGTCGCCCACCGGGCCGTTGTACATAAAGGTGTAGGTGGAAGGAGAGCCCGGGAAACCCGCCCAGGTGCGGCGGGCATTGAGCAGAAACTCGTGCTTGTCCTGGAAGCCGGTATAACCGGGATTGATCAGCACCGGGAAAAGTTGGTATTGGGCGTAAACGGCGGGCTCCTGAGCGAATGCAAACAAAGCAGAGAACCCGAATATGAGGGTAAAGAGTACCTTTTTCATTGTTGTAACCGATGATTGGGAATGATGGAAATGGACAGGCTTTTTTAAGGGTTGATGAGGTTGATAAAGGTTTATGAGGTTTATGGGATTGATAGGGTTTATGGTTGAAGAGAGCAGGAACGCCCCTTTTATCAACCCTCATAAACCCTATCAACCCTCATCAACCCTTATCTCAAAAGATTGACGTATCCTTTTTTCTGTTCGGAACGTCCGCTGACCGGGTCGACGTAGTTGAGTACGTAGAAGTACACGCCTTCGGCCAGGGGTTCGTTGCTGGCGGTGCCGTACCAGGCACGGGCCGGGTCGCCGTTGACGTATCCTTTTACCGTAAAGACCAACTGACCCCAGCGGTTGTAAATCTCGATCTGGCTCGTCGGTGAATCCTCGATACAGAGGATTTTGAGGTAGTCGTTGTCGCCGTCGTTGTTGGGCGTAATCACTTCGCTGATGCTGAAGCAGGAGGTCAGCGGGTATTCCACTGTGTCCTGGGCCGTGGTTTCGCAACCGAACTCGTCGACGATCTGGAACAGGACCACTTCACCTGCGCAGAGGCCGTCGGCGATGGTGCTGAAACCGCTGTGATTCTGGTTGCCCGTCCACTCTACTTCAATATCCGTGCCATTGCCGCCTTCCACGTCGACGAGAATCTGGCCGTCGCAGTAGCCCGGCGTGGGCAGGTTTTGGGTAAATACCGCGGTAAGAGCGTCGGGTTCGGTGAGCGATACCGACTGTACTTTGGTATTGCCGTTGGCGTCGGTGATGGTGACGTTGTAGGTGCCGCCGCAAAGGCCGCTGGCCTGCGAAAAGTCGGTACCCGAAGTGATGAGGTTGAACGGTACGGAAGCCGGCCATTGGAAGATATAGGGGCCTACGCCGCCGGCACTCACCGAAATACGGGCGGCGCCGTCGCAGTTGCCGTAGCATTTGACGTTGTACGTGTTGTAATTGGTCAGGGGCAGCGCCGAGGAAGCGATGGGGGCCGGAGCGTTCAGTTCGTCGGTCCACACCGAGGTGCAACCCAGGGCGTCGGTCACCGTTACGGCGTAGTCGCCACCGCAAAGCGTTACGGTGGAAATACCGCTGGCGCCGTTGCTCCATTGTACCAAAGCATTGCCGATGCCGCCGGTGAAAGCCACGCTGGCTTCGCCGTCGCACTCATCGGGGCCGCTCACCTGGTAGCCGCCGGAGTAGATCGAGAGTTCGTTGACGTTGGTGATCGTCAGGGCCGACTGGTTGGTCAGCACCACAGGAGGATGCACCATGGTTGTTCCCACAGCATCCGTCAGCGTCAGGTTATAGGTACCCGCTTCGAGGCCGCTGATGTCTTCGGTAGAAGCGGTATAGCCATTGGGGCCTACCCAGTTGTATGTATAAGGCTCGGCGCCGCCGATGACGGAAATGCTGATCGAGCCGTTTTCGGAATAAATACAGGTGGGATCAACGTCGGTCAGGCTGGTAAACTGGATCGGCTGATACACGCGGGTCAGGTGAAACTCCTGCACCGTGGTGCAACCCGAGTTGGGGTTGGTGATCGTAACCACGTAAAGACCCGAGTCGAGGTTGATCAGCGAAGAAGCCGTCGAGCCGTTGCTCCAGTCGAACGTCATCGTGACGCCTGGAATAACCTGCAACATGGAGATCGAGCCGTTCATAAAGGCGGCGTTCGGATTCACAACGTTGGAGGCAGCCACGGCGGGCTGGAGGCCGGGGATATTGGCCGGCACCGTCACATTGTTGTTATCTGCGTCGGTAATGGTAAAGTTGTAGGGACCAGCTGCGAGGCCACAAACAGAAGGCTCGTAAGTATCGAACTGTTGCGAACCTCCGTTCCAGGTAATGACAAACGGACCTTGAGCGCCGGCCGGAATAGCCAAACTGATGCAACCATCGTTGCCGCAGGAAGGTGTGATCCCAGTGACGGCCGGATTGCCCAGCGGGTTCTCATTTTCCAGAATAATCGTCTGCACCAGTTGGCAGCCGCTATTGTCGGTGATCGTCACGTTGTACGTACCGGCGAAGAGGTTGGCGATCTGGTCGACCGAAGTTACGTTGGTGTAGCTGTTCGGGCCGGTCCAGCTGAACGACCAGGGGCCTACGCCGCCGTTGTTGAAGTTCAGGTCGATGGAGCCGTTGGCCGAAGCGCCGTTTTGTTTCACGGTGGTCGGGCTCACGCTCAGGGCCGTGGGTTCGTCCACGGTGATGGCGTTGAGCACGAGGGAGCAACCGGCCGCGTCGGTGATCGTGGGCGTGTAGCTGCCGCCGCTGAGGCCGCAGATGCTCTGGCCGCTCTGGTTGTTGGACCACAATACGTTGTAGTTGGGCGTACCGCCGCTCAATGCCAGGCTGATGCAGCCGTTGCCGGCGCTGGCGCAGGTGACGTGGTCGACGTCGGGCGTGCCCGATACGATGGGCGAAGCGCCGCCCACGGTAACGCTTTCCACATCGGAGCAACCGCCGGCATCGGTTACCGTAAGGTTGTAGCTACCGGCGGCAACAGCAGCCGGGTTGGGTACGCTGGGGCTCCAGCTGGTTGTGTAGTTGCCGTAGCCGCCGGCCACGTTGACCGTGATCGAGCCCGTGGGCGTGCCTGCGCAAGCCGCCGGGGTAGTCTGGACGCTGGTCGTCATGGCGCTGGCCGGGCCCTGGATGCTTACCGCTTGCGAGAGATTGACCGTGCAGCCTTTGCTGTCGGTTACCGTCACGTTGTAGGTACCGGCGCCGACACCCGAGAGGTTGGCCGTACCGCCGACGGTCACGTTGTTCTGGTCTTTCCAGGAGTAGGTATAGCCGCCCCAGCCACCGCTGGCATTCGCCTGAGCGGAACCGGTGAGTTCGCCGAAACATTTTACGTTTTGTACGTTGGAGGAGCCTACCGCCAAAGCAGCCTGCGGGCCTTGTACCTGTATGGATTGCGATACAAAAGTCGGGCAGTTCTTGGAGTCGGTGATCGACACCGTGTAAAGACCGGCCTGTACGTTATTGAGGTCTTCAGTAGCCGCGCTGTTGCTCCATACGAAGGTGTACGGCGCCGTACCGCCCTGCGGGCTAATGTTGATGGCGCCGTTGTTGCCGCCGAAGCAGATGACATCGGTAACCAAGAGGGTCGCCGTCGGGATTGTGATGGCATTAGGCTGCGACACCAGCACCGGGCTGGAGGTCAGCGAGCAGTTGTTGGCGTCTTTGACGACGACGGTGTAGTTGCCGGCTTTGAGGCCGGTCGGATCTTCCAGGGTTGAAACATAGCCGTTCGGGCCCGACCATGCGTACGTCAGCGTACCGGTGCCGCCGCCTGCCGTGATCTGGATTGCGCCGTCGGAGCCGCCGTTGCAGTTGGCCGGGGTGGCCGTTACAGTCGGGAGCGTGATGGCGGTCGGCTGGGTCAGATCCTGGGTGCCTGTAATCGTAGAACCACCCTGTAGCGTAACCGTTACATTATAGGTGCCGGCTTTCAGGCCGGTCAGGTTTTGCTGGCTGCCGACAAAACCATTCGGACCGGTCCAACTGTACGTGTTGGCTACGCCGTTTTGTACGTTGACGGACAAAGTGCCGGTGGAACCGCCGTTGCAGGCCGGGTTGGTGATATTGCTAAAAGAAAGCGTGGGTACGGCCGCCTGTTGCATTTGCACGCTGCCGTTGTTCATCACGGGTGTGATCGGCACGTTCGGGTCGCGGATGACCTCCACGTCGAAACCGGGCGCAGTGCCCAGAGTGATGGTCGCCGTGGAACCGGCCGGGCCGGCCACGGTAAAGCAGATCGTAAACAGCACGGTATTGGCCGGCAGCGTTACGCCCTGCAGCGAGGCATCGTCCCAGATGAATTTAATCAGACCCGAGGAGGGGTTGAAGTTGGAGGCATTGAGGTTGAGCGGGTTGGCGCCCAGCTGGAGCGATTGATACACCAGTTGGGTGGCGTTGTAGCTCACGGCAAACTGGGCCGATAACAGGTCATCGAAATTGGTTGCCGTGATATCGATGCACACTTGCTGTCCGACGTTGGCCGTTTCCGACTCGGCAGTCAGGATCAGGTTATTGGCCGGAGGAGGGGGGGCGGTTACAAAAATCGTATCGGTCTGGCCCGACAGGTTGCCGGGCGTATTGGACCATACGTTTTGCGAGTTGCCGTTGTAGGCTTCGGCGCTGCCATTACCGGGCGGGAAGCCGACCCCGTCGATGGTGATGAGCGAGTTCGTACCGGCGTTGCCGATGCCTTTGAAGCAGACTTCGTAAATTTTGGTGCCGTCGGCGCGGGTTACGCCGGGCGGGTTGCCGATGTCGTCGAACCAGGCGCAGAGCAGGGTACCCGTGCTCTGGTTGGCTACGAAATCGCCGCCATCGAGACCCGGAAGGTTGTAGGCCTGGGTTTTGACGTACTGCAGCACGGTCTTGTCCCAGTGCATGGCGTATTGCATCGACACAATATTGTCGAAATCATTCACCGTCACCGGCATACAGCGGGTGGAGTCTTTGGGAACGTAGATGGTATTGGCAAATACCTTGAAGCCGGCCTGTACCGGCGGCGGGCCACCCGAGCCGACCGTCACCGTGGAACCGCCGTTTTGGTAGTTCACCGTGATGGTGCTGAAGTTGCGCGTCACCTCAATGGCCAGCGGCATGGTGGAGAGGTTCACCGGCGAAGTCCCGTTGGCCAGCGCCGTGAAGTGCATGGTAAAGAGGGCCGTGTTGTCGTTGAGGGTCACGCCGTTCGGATAGGTGCCGAAATCGGGAAACCAGGACACGGTCAGTTTGCCATTTGCCGGTTGCGAGTTGATGTTGGAGGCTGCGAAGCCCGGCAAGGTGAAGCCATCCGTTGAGTTGTACGTCAACGCAGCGTTGTTGTACGAGATCGAAAACTGGATGGAAGTGATGTTGGTGAAGTTTTGAACCTTCAACTGGAGGTCCACCGTTTGGCCAACCTGCACGGTCGGGGCGGCAGGTGTAATGGTGGTCACAAGCGCTTGCCCGAATGCAGACGCAGTGAGCAACATGAGACCGGCAATAAAGAAGTTTGTAATCGGCTTCATCTTTAACAGCGGTAAAGGGATGAGGATGAAAAAATCATGGGATAATAACAAATCAAGTGGGCCGAGCCCGGTAACGCCTGCCCTTCGGCCGGCGATTATTTCATTGAAGGATAAAGGGTCGAACCCAGGTTTTTCCTTCGGATTCAACTACCAAAAAATAGGTACTTGAACCGGATAATTGCGACCTTTCAATTTCCATGCCATTCCGGCCCGGGAGCCACGACATTTCTTTTTTTATAAACACGCGGCCAGCGGCATCGCACACGCTAATCTGCGCATTTGCAGCACTTTGTACGTCAAATACAATTTGGGCACGTTCTGAAAAAGGGTTGGGCGCAATGTTAATTTGTACATCAGATGCCTCGGAAGGCTCATTGGCCGACACCGTGTACCCCACGGCGACAAAGCCTTGTTCGAGTACGGGGGGAATGTTATTGGGGCCGTAGCCGTAAGTCGTTCCGCCGCGTTGGGTCACTTCAAAAAAAGTGAGCGGGGGCAACTCGGTAAAATAGACTTCGGTGTCGGACAAATTGTCTCCGATCACCTTGAATTTGATCTTGAAAATCGTGTATTCGTCGGGTTGCGTCACGCCGAACGTGTCGGGAGCATACCAGGCAAAGCGGAAAATACCGCTGTCGACGGCATTGGTCAGGCCAAAATCTTCATCGCCCATATCGGGCAGGCTGTATGTACCAACGGAAATAAACTGCAACACTTCCGGATCCCAGCGGATCACGAATTGTACGGAAAGAACACTGTCGAAATTGGAAACCGTAACGGGAAGATTCATCACCTGACCCGTATTGGCCTGGTTGATGAACGGCAGGGCGAAACCGACCTGCGCGGGGAGAGAAACAGCAGTATTAAGCCAAATGATGACTTGTAGAATCAGTAACCGATGATTCATGGGAACAACTGGTTTGGATTACGCTAAAAAACAAGCGTATGAAAATCAGGTGGATTAAAAGGAAGAAAAACTGTTTTTCAACAACTTTCCGGAACCTGTGGGAAGAGATTCAAAAAGCGGGCCAATTGTGGCCGCGGATTAAAATTATTTTGAAAAAAAGTTGCTCCTGGGAAGAGCGCGGCAAAGATAGTATGATTTTTTATGAAATAAAAAGCGGGCGACTCCGGAAGCCCGGAATCGCCCGCTGTATTTAGTTCGGATGGAGGATTAGTCCACCACGATCATCTTCTTCACAGCGCTGTTGTTCGAAGTGGACAACTGGTAGAACAGGATGCCTGCTTCGAGTTCGGCGCGGTTGAACGTCACCGTGTTCAGACCCTTCTGGAAGGTGTTCTGTACGGTTTTGATCACGCGGCCTTCGGCGTTGGTGATGGTCAGGGTAGCTTCGCCGGCTTCGGGCAGGTTGAACGTGATGTTCGTGTTCTGCGAAACCGGGTTCGGCGTGTTTTGCAGCAGTTCGAAGCCTGCACCGCTGACGAGCGCGCCGTTGGCGCCGTTGAAGCGGAGGGCTACGTCGTAGCGCTCGCCGTTTTCGTTGTACGCTTCGGCGCGGGTGATGCGGCTGCCGATGCTCAGCATTTCGCTGAGTTTACCGGCTTGCGTAGCGCGCAGTTTCAGCGTGAACTCACCGGCATTGCCGTCGACCGAAGCCGTGATGGCGTCGGAGAAGATGGCGAAGTTGTCGGTGGTCATGTTGGCGCCCGGCAGGATACCGGCGGCTTCAAGACCTTTGAGGTTCAGCGTGAACTGGTAGCCGGCCGTTTTGTCAGCGGCTTTCACCGGAATTTCCACGATTTCGCCGGCGCGCAGTTCGCGATCCTGCAGATCGAAGAACACGGTGCCGTTGCTGCGGTCGTCGGCCGTTGCGAAGCTGTTCGGAACAACGGAGCCGTTGAGGTCGCCTACTTTCACCGAAACGAAGTCACCGGCATTGAAGCCGTTCGACTGCAGATCGGAGATCTGGTACATTTCCGGCCAGGTGTCGGCAAACGGGTTGGACTGGTTCGAGAAAGCGAAGCTTTTCTGTACGAAGCGCCAGGAGGTGTTGTTCGGCAGTTCGGTGTAGATACCCAGGATCAACTTGCGCAATTCGACGATGTCGAAGGTGGTTACGCTGTTGTTCTTGTTGATATCGGCAGCGATAATCTTGTAGGGCGAGTTCAACGGCTCGATGCCCAGGATGTGCTTGGACATCAGCACCAGGTCGAACGTCGATACGCCGTTCATCGGGTTGTCGTCTTTCAACGGCGTCACGGAGTAGTTGCCTGCAACCGGAATGGCGTTGAAGTTGTACAGACCGGTTCCGGAAGTCATCATAAAGGTGCTTACCGGCGGCAGGCCGTTGGGCGCAACGCCACTGAGGCCGATATTGACGTCTTCGACACCCATGTTCGGGTCGTTGAAGTTCACTTTGGTTGCACCCGATACCGTTGCGTTGGGGCCGCTCGGGTTGTTGCAGTTGTTGAACGGATCCTGGATGATCACGTAAGTCTCGCAGTAAGCGGCGTTGCCGGCGAGGTCTTGCGCCCACAACTCTACCGGTTGCGTACCCAGTTCGTCGCAGGTGAACGTCACGTTCGTGATCGGCTGGCCAAAGGCGTCAACCGGGAAGCCCGTGCCCTGACCCGACTTGCGGATCGAATATTTCAACTGGTTGCCCGGCGTGTAAGGCGTCGGAGGCGTGCAGTTGTCTTCGGCATATTGCAGGAAGTCCGTGGCCCACAGCGTCACCATACCCGTCGGCATGATGTTCACGCTCAGACCGTTGAAGCATACAACCGTCGGGGCTTTGCAGTCTTTCACTACGAACGTGTATTCGCAGACAGACTGGTTGCCGCAACCATCCGAGATGATCCACTTAATCTTGTGCGTGCCGTAGGGCAGTTCCGGTACTACGCCGTCGAGGGTAGTATTCGTCGGGTTGATTTGCTGCGACTGGGTATCCCAGCGGACAGCAGCAACCAGGTTGTTACCCGATTTGGCGCGGTCGATCGCGAAGCGGTATTTCTGGTTCGTCGGTACCCCACGCTCGTCGAAAGCGCGCGGCGTGCCGCCCGAGAAGTTCGGGTTCGAGGCGTTGCCGTACTGTACGTTGTTGATACCCGGCAGGTTCGTGCTGGATACTACCGTTTCCATGATACCGTCGCCGTCCAGGTCGAGGAACAGCAGGTAATCGATGTTGATGTTGGCGCCCGAGCAAGCGTCGGTGGCCGTGATCTGGAGGTCAGTCGGGCCTTCGCACAGGTCGTGCTGACCAACCACGCCGTCCCACCAGTACATTTCATTCCACAACTGCGGGTTGTTCACCGTCAGGTCGCAGAATTCTACCGGGCTGGCCGGGCAGGTAGCCGTCGGGGCCTGGGTATCGATAACTTTGATGATTTGCTTGTAGGTAAAGCAGTTGTTGTTGGCGATGTTCGGGATGGTGAGGCCGTTATACTGGCCGCCCGTGTAGAACACCGAGTAGTTCGTGGCTGCCGCGTCGCTCGGGTTAACCTTCACGTTCGTCGGGGCCCAGGGAGCCGGCGTGCCAGGGGCCGAGATGATCGGACCCGGCAGGTTCTGGCTGCTGTTCGATTGCGGGTTCGGGTTCGGGTTCGGTACGTATACGCAGGGCAGGTTCGGGTTGTACGTGCACCAGTTGATGACCGACCAGGTACGCTCGATTTTGAAGCAGGCGTCCGGTACTACCGTGAACACTTCATCCTGGAAGCTCACACCGAGCAGTTCGCAGTCTTCGCCGAAGAAGGTCGGCTCGCCGTAGTTACCCGTACCGTCGCATACCGTCACGATCACGTCGTTGGGGAAGCGCAGGTAGTAATCTTGCTCGTAGTTGACGAATACGCGCTGCGTGCACTGGCTGCTGAGGCCTGCGCAGTCGAATACGCGGAAGGTACGCGTGATGGTACCGCGGTTGCACACCGTGTCGAACAGCGTGTAGCTGGCCGAAGCAGTGATCGTATCGATGCAGCAGTTGTCTTCACCCTGTGCGAAACCGTATGCCCACAGGCTCGGGTCGAAGTTTTCGCAGGAAACCGTGGTGTTGGCCGGAGCCGTGCAGATGGGTTTGAGTTTGTCTTCTACGATCACCAGCACCATGCAGTCGTTGGCGTGCCACTCTTCGTAGTCGAGGGCGACATCGCCGGCAGGAACCGGTACGTCGTAGGCGCGGAAAACAACCATGATGGTATCACCGATGTCTTCGCAGCAGAATTTCACCTGATCGTGGAAGAAAAGTTCGTCCGGATCCTGGCAATCATTGAGGTTCATACGGCGAGCCTTGAAGGTCACCGGCGAGCAGTTGTCGTAAGTGCCGGAGTCGAAAGAACTGGCATTAACCAGCGACATACCGTTGGCGCCGAGGGCGACTTTGGTCACTTGCTGGCAAACGGCCGTCGGCGGCACATCGTCTTCCACCGTGATGTCGAAAACGCAGGTGGTGCTGTTGCCGCAGTCATCGGTAACGATATACGTCATCTGGGTCGTACCGATCGGCAGGTTGTTGGCATAACCCAACACGCCGAGCGTATCCGGGTTCCAGAGGTTGTTGCCGGGGAAAGAGGTCAGCGTACCATTGAGTGTGTGGCCGACGCCGTTGAGGTCGGTCCACTGAGCCTGGATCGAAGCGATCTGCGAGCAGTTGTCGGAAATAATTACGTCCGGCAGGTTGTAGTCGCTTTCGCAATCATACGGGTTGGTACCGACGGTGAGGTCTTCGGGGCAATCCACGAGGGGGCCTTCGTCGTCCACCACTTTGATCAGCTGGATGTAGTACAGCGGGTTGGTCGTGGGCGGGAACGGCGAAGTGGGCAAGCACCAGTCGTAAACCGTCCAGGTACGCAGAATTTTGTACGTACCGTCGCAAACCGGCAGGATTTGATCCTGATAGGTCACGTTGAGTTCGCAGTAAACCTGATCGGGGTACAGCGGCCAGTCGATACCGAAATCAGTGATGTACGGTACGCCGGTTACAGCCGGGTTGGTCACCGGATCGCTGCAGTCGACCGTGATGTCGGCCGGGAAGTCGACATCGTATACGTGGTAGCGTTTGAAATAGATGTATTGCGTGCAGGTGGCGCTGTTGCCGCTTGCATCAGTGCCCAGCCATACGCGCTTGACGTAGGCGCTGAGGTCCTGGCCCTGGAAAAGACCGCAGGGCAGGTCGTACCAGGTATCGGTGTAGGTAAGCGTTACCGAGCTGCAATTGTCTTCGGCAAAGGGATATGCTTCGGCGATACCCAGCACGTTGTCGAGATAAGCGGCCGAGTAATCTTCGATAGCGCAGGCGATCGTGATATCGGCGCACTCGAGAACGGGAGCCAGTTTGTCTTCGACGTGCATGTAGCCCCAGCAGTTGTTGCCGGAGTTGAGATCGCGCACGCGCACTTGAAGCGTTTGATTGATGTTGGAGTTGCTGGCGATGGCAGGAACCCAGGCGCCGTTGACTTTCATTTCAACGACCAGGTTGCCGTTGGGGCAGTTGTTGCTGCCTTCCAGTACCATGTCGGGGAGAATTTCTACGTAGCAATCCTCGTCGAGGGAGACATTAATGAAGTCATTGCAGACCAACGAACATTGGGCGGAGACTTGCTGATTCAGAAAAAGCGTGAGCGCTCCGGTCAGCATCAAAACCCACATGTTAGAAAAGAGCGTACAGCTAGCTTTCTTCATGAGATTAAATAATTTGTTAAATAGATGATGGTTAAAAAATAAAAATATGATTCGTAAACAGGCCGAACGACAAATCGTTCAGGGGCCTTGCCTGCCCAACCTGTACGAACAATAAAACAAAGGTAATATCATTCCATACAAGCCTGCAAGCGTGGAAACCACTTGTTGACGCGGTTTGTCATACAGCCTGCAAAAGCTGTGCCTAAGCTGACGCCGGATCTACCTTAGTGGCGGTATTTTATTCCGTCTGTCAGACAAGATTGTTCTCAAAAGCAATTTTAATAAGGCTGGCGGTACTGTTCACGTTGAGTTTTCGCATGATGTTTTTGCGGTGAACGCTTACAGTCTGATCGCTGATAAAGAGTTTTTCAGCGATGTCTTTGTTGGTCAGTGCCTGTCCGATGAGGCGCATGATCTCGATCTCGCGGCGGGTGAGTCCGTGTTTGCGGGCAAATCGCGTTTCGGGCAATCCGCCATTGGCGCCGTTTCCGTTGGGTGCTTCTACCAACGCAACGCCGCGCCCGAGGTAAGTACGGCCTTCGGTCACCTCATCCATGGCGCGAAACAGTTCGTCGCGGGAAGCGGTTTTCAACACATAACCGTCGGCGCCGGCCCGGAATGCCGCTTTGACCAGCCGGGGATCATCGAAACTGGTCATCACGAGTACACGGGTTTGCGCAGCCACCTTTTTAATTGAGGGAAGAAGATGTAATCCGTCTGTTTCCGGCAAATTCAGATCAAGCAGCAGCAGATCGGCTGTGTGGTCGCGCAACAGATCCGTCAATTGGTTGCCGGTGCGGGCAACTCCGTTCAACCGGCAACTCAAACGGTTGCCAGGATAAGCAAACATGGCACGCAGCCCCTCGACAAAGATCGGTTGGCCATCAGCGACTACTACATTCAGGGATTTCATCGGAAACCGGCGGATGGATTGTTTTTTCCAAGAGATGCGGGGATTACCCTCTTCATGTACCAATTACCATACCAAAGTTGAACTCCGGCCGGCTTATGTGCAATTTACCTTTAAAATTGCTTAAAATCTCGTTTTTTGTTGCCCGTCCGCTGCTGCCGGGACTACTTTTGTGTGATTTTCCGCTCCCGCCTTCTTTTTTGGTATCAAGCTTATTATGAGAAAAACAGCCCGTTTGGCACTTCTGCTCTCCGTGGGCGCAATGCTCGTTTTATCCTGCCGAAAAGACGAGCCCGGCGACACCCAGGGAATCCGCATCTTCACACACCCCACCACGGGATACGAGGGGGCCTGGGCCCACCAATGGATGGATCTTTGTTACCAAATGATCCGTAACAACAATCTTGAGGGGCCCGATGCAGCCCGGGTGTTCGGCTATGCCGGTCTTTGTACCTGGGAATCGGTATGTCGCGGCATTCCTTATGCCCAAAGCCTCGAAGGCCAGGTGCTGGAATATCCCAAAGCCCCGGCAGTCGATCTGTACAAGGAATACGACTGGGTCATCGTACTCGCAACGGCCATGAAGACTTTGCTGCCGGAACTGCTCGAAAACCTCACGCCCGCCCAACTGGGTCAAATC
Source organism: Saprospiraceae bacterium (assembly GCA_016787345.1). Taxonomy (GTDB): domain Bacteria; phylum Bacteroidota; class Bacteroidia; order Chitinophagales; family Saprospiraceae; genus M3007. The sequence goes on from JAEUUU010000100.1 coordinate 29,281, forward strand.
GAATCGCTGGCCCAACAACAGGAAAACCAGCGCATGCAAACCGGTCTCAGCCAGTACGTCCTGCTCGACTCCCGCAGCCTGGGCGAGCGCATCGGCGAACGCCTGCTCGAACGCGCCAATGCCGACGGCCGCGCGGCCATACGCGACATCACCCCGGTGTTGCCCGAACGCGATGCCGAGCACCGCTGGTACTGGGCGCCCACCCAGCCCGGCCAACAACCCGTTGAACCGGTCTGGAGCGCCGTTCTCCCGTTCGTCCTGTCCAATTATCAAAGCTGCGAGTCGGATGGGCCTTTGCCTTACTCCGAGTCACCAAGCAGCGCTTTTTACGCCGAAGCCCTCGAAGTGTACAACGTGGCGCCCACGCCGGCCAATATCGTCATGGCTTACCATTGGGAAGACGGCCCCGGCCGCACCGCCACCGCCGCCGGCCACTGGATCAATATCGCCGAGCAGATCCTGAAAACGCAGGAACGCAACCTCGCCGACTGCGCCAAGACCTACTGCCTGCTCGGACTGGCGGCTGCCGATACTTACGGCTGCTGCTGGGCCATGAAGTACAAATACTACCTGCTGCGCCCCGCTACTTATATTAATGACGTGATCGCCCCGGGCTGGAAACCCATTCTCTTCACGCCAGCCCATCCCGACCATGCTTCCGTCTCCGCTGCCATGGGCAGCGCGGCATCCACCATCCTGATCAGCCAACTGGGCGATGTAGCGTTCAGCGACAAAACCCACCTGGGCAGTCCGCTTTATACGCCTTCCGGCGGACCCTTCCTGTTGTCTGAGCGCGCCTTTGGCTCCATCAGCGCCGCCGGCGAGGAAGCCGCCGAGAGCCGGGTGGTCGCCGGTGTGCATTTCCGACAGGCCAAAAACCAGGGGCAGTCGATGGGGAACTGCGTAGGGGAGAAGGTGTTGGCAGTTAAAATGGGATATTGATTGAATTTTGGTCAATTTTACAGCCAAAATTCGCTCCTCACATGCACCCGCTTTACCCCCGCCTTTTCACCCCGCTCGATCTGGGTTTTACCTCCCTTCCCAACCGCGTGCTCATGGGCTCGATGCACACCGGTCTGGAAGAAGACTACAAGGATTTGCGCCGACTGGCGGCTTATTTCGCTGCACGGGCACGGGGCGGCGTCGGACTGATGGTTACGGGCGGCATCGCTCCCAACCGGCAGGGCTGGCTGATGCCTTTCGGCGCCAAACTCAGCACCCGGGCCGAGGCCGCCAGGCACCGGATGGTTACCGGGGCAGTACACGACGAAGGCGGCAAAATTTGTATGCAAATCCTGCACGCCGGCCGCTACGCCGCGCATCCGATGGCCGTGGCGCCCAGCGCTTTGCGAGCGCCTATTTCACCCATCCGCCCCTGGGAAATGTCGCCCCGACTGATTCGGGCAACCATTCGCGACTTTGCCGACTGCGCCGCACTGGCGCGCGAAGCCGGCTACGACGGTGTGGAAATAATGGGCAGCGAAGGTTACCTGATCAATGAATTTACCGCCCCGCGCACCAACAAACGCAACGACGAATGGGGCGGCTCCGCCGAAAACCGGCGCCGTTTTCCCCTCGAAATCATGCGCGCCGTGCGGGAAAAAACAGGACCCGACTTCATCGTTGTTTTTCGCATTTCCATGCTCGATCTGGTGGAAGACGGCAGCAACTGGGACGAAATCGTACCGCTCGCGCAGGGCCTCGAACAAGCCGGCGCCACCCTGCTCAACACCGGCATCGGCTGGCATGAAGCACGCGTACCGACCATTGCCACGCTCGTACCCCGAGGCGCTTATGCCTGGGTTACCAAACGACTCATGGGCGAAGTGAACATCCCGCTCATCACAACCAACCGCATCAACACTCCCGAAAAAGCCGAAGAAATACTGGCCGAAGGCTGCGCCGACATGGTTTCCATGGCTCGTCCGCTACTGGCCGACCCGGATTTTGTGGTCAAAGCCCGCGACCAGCGCGCAAGAGAGATCAACACTTGCATTGCCTGTAATCAGGCTTGTCTAGATCATATTTTTGACAAAAAAGAAGCCAGCTGCCTCGTCAACCCGCGCGCATGCCGCGAAACCGAACCCGAGATTACAGCCCCAACGCCGAAAAAAATCGCCGTCGTCGGCGCAGGCCCGGCCGGATTGTCCTGCGCCACCGAATTGGCCCGGCGTGGGCACACGGTGCATCTGTTCGAAGCAGGCCATGAAATTGGCGGCCAGTTCAATCTGGCCAAACGGATACCCGGCAAAGAAGAATTTTACGAAACACTGCGCTATTTCGGCGTTTTAATAGAAAAAACGGGCGTACATCTCCATCTAAACACCCGTATCGAGCCCGAAGGGCTCCTGTCCGGCAACTTCGACGAAATCGTGCTGGCTACTGGCGTGACGCCCCGCGAACTGACTATCCCCGGCATCGAACACCCCATGGTGTGCAGTTATCTGGATGTCATTTTGGGCAAAAAACAGCTGGGGCAACGTGTGGCGATCATCGGCGCCGGGGGCATCGGTTTTGATACGGCAGTGCTGCTCACGCACCCGGAAAATGCTGACAACGACCCGCAGACTTTCTACCGCCACGAATGGGGTGTCGACACCGGCTATCAGCAACGCGGTGGCCTGACGCCACCACAACACGCGCCTTCTCCCCGAAAAATCTGGCTGCTCCAGCGCTCCAAAGGCAAACCCGGCGAACGGTTGGGCAAAACCACCGGCTGGGCCCACCGGCTTACCCTCAAACACCGGGGCGTGGAAATGCTCTCCGAAGTGCAATACCTTCAAATTGACGACCAGGGCCTGCACACAACGGTAAAAGGGAGCCCCAGGCTATTTGAAGTGGACAACGTCGTATTGTGCGCCGGCCAGGAACCTTTGCGCAATTTATTGGCGCCCCTGCAGCAGGCCGGAAAAAAGGTGCACATCATCGGCGGTGCGAAAGAAGCTACCGAACTGGACGCCAAACGGGCGATCGCCGAAGGGCTTCGGATGGCAAGAGAACTTTAAGGATTGATTCGATTATTCCGATTGATCCGATTGATCCGATTCGGACGCGACATCTGCCAGATAGCGCTCGCGGATGACCTGCATGTGGTGTATCTGATGGCCTGCGATGATATAAAAATAAGCCCGTACCGACACTTTCCAGTTGCTCGCCACGCCAATAAAGCGCGATTGTGGCTCGGTACATTGTTCGAGCAGGAACAGGGTATTGTCGCGAACCGCCTTCCACTCCTTCAATAAATCCTTGATCGTACGATCTTCAACGTGCACCTCTTCCATCCAGAAATCCTGATTGAAGCCCGGCAGACCGATGCGGTCGGCCCGCATGAAGGAAAGCAGGCGAAACGAAAAAACCCTTTCCGTATCAATCAGATGCATGATGAGCTGCTTGATCGTCCATTTGCCGGGCGCGTAGGCGTAGTCCCCTTTTTCGGGCGGCAACTTGCCCAATACGTCCACCGCCTCCCGCCAGGTTTTCCGCAACAGCATCCTGGCCGAACCACGCGGCGGCAGGCACCTCAGATACGCCTCGTGAAAAGGCGCATATTCTCCTTTTTTTGGACGCTTAATCATTGCAATTGGACGATTGAACGATTGGACGATTGAACGATTGGCCTCCCCCAACCCCTCCACAGGAGGGGGCGGCGCAGCAAGTTGCTAATAATTGATTTTCAATAATTTGCAACTTTTTCGAAGAACATGTTTAATATAATGGATGCAATTTAAAAGATAAGACACAAGCCCACAAACCAATTACAGCGCACTGAAAATCAATCAATAGCGCCTTCCGACCCGCTCCCCTCCTGTGGAGGGGCTGGGGGAGGCCCAATCGAATCAATCGAACCAATCGAATCAATCGCCCAATAAAAAAGCCCCCCTCCAGCATTTCGCGGAGCGAGGGCCATCCCAAAAACCGATTACATTCTTTATCGCGACAAAACGACGCGAGACGCCTCAGGCGGAGGCCCGTCGTTTTGGGGAAATATCAAGGCAATATGTTAGTGTG
>JAEUUU010000112.1 GCA_016787345.1 Saprospiraceae bacterium
AATACCGCGACGATCAAACGAATTCGGCAGCGGCGCTTTCCGCCTCGGTTTATCCCAATCCGGTTGAGACGCAACTCAACTGGCAAATGACCTTGCCGGAAGCCTCCCGGCTGGACGCCCGGATTACCGACGCAAACGGGCGTTTGATCCGGCGCCTGCAACACGACGAGATCCTTGCCGCGGGCGAACACCGTTTTTCGGAAAATATTGCCGAACTGCCCTCCGGCGTGTACTGGCTGACAATAGAGGCGGGTGGATCAAAGCGCATGATCGCGTTTAGCAAACAGTGACCCCAGCCGGCGACTAATTTTCTGGCTTATTTCAGTCCGTAAAATGCTTTGACTTCCTTTACCCGCGCCGCCCAAAAGGAGGGCATGTCCGAGCGAGGTGACCGGCACAGCCACACGCCCGTGCCGCGTTCGCGCGCCATGTGATGGCTGATTTCCCCGACTTTTTGAATATCGGAAAACTGGGCGGCGACGTCTTGACCGAGCTCGTCATTCACATAAATCAAGTTATGTACATCAGGCGCCAGCGTATCGGGCGCCCAAAGGCGGTACGAATCGGAAAAACTGGCCAGTCGAGGCCGGATGGCTGGAAGACTCAGATGATCGACAGCGCCAGCCTGGCCGTAGTTTTCACAATAAACCAGGGTACGCTCCGGCTCACCGGCCCGGAGGAAAGCCGTATCGACCAGGGTTGCCAGTTCCTGCCAGCCCAGCATGTCGGCGTAGTCTTGCGGCAGTTCGTGTAGTTCGCCGTCTTCCCAGCGCACCACCGCGTCGATGCCGGCATCATAGGTCAGCCAGTGGAAGTAGCCGGCAAGCCGTTCCGGCGGCCAAAGCGGTATGCCTGCCGGCGCCAGCGGCAAAGCGAGCAGTACGACAACGAGGGCCAGCGCGATCCGCGACCAGGCTTTTTGTAAATACCGCTCCCACCAAACTGCTCCGGCCGCCATGAGCAAGGGGTACAGCCCCAGGGTGTAATAACTTTTACCATTCAGGGCAAGAAAAATCGCCAGCACGGCAAGGAAATGCCAACCCAGCAGTCGAAAGGGCTGCCCTGCTTTGGATCGAAGTAAAAACGCCAGTCCTGCCAGCCAAAACAGCGCCCCGCCGGGGCCTTGCATCAGAATTTGGTCGAGGAGAAAGTCCAGGGGTTTTACGTGTACGAGCTGACTGGCTGCCAATTCGCGCATGTGCCGCACCACCGGGAAGTTGTAGTGCCATTGCCACCACAGGTTGGGCAGCAACACCAGCAGCGCCAGCCCCGCGGCCTGCCAGGGTTGCGGGCGCAGCAATGCCTTGCGATGCGGCGTCAGCAGCATGGCCGGCAGCAGTCCGGCCGCCCAAAAAACAATGCTGTACTTGTTGAGCATACCGAGACCGGCCGTCATGCCGATCGCCCACCACCAGCGGGACTGGCCGGTTTGCAACCATTTGAATACCCACCACGACAACAGCGACCAAAACAACACATCGAACGGGACCGGCATCAACATGCCGAAAGCGCGCAGCCAGGCGATCGAACCGAGCATGGCCAAGCCATTGACGACCTGGGCAAAACGACCGCCGCCGAGCTCGCGGACAACCATTCCGGTCAGCAAGACCAACCCTCCGCCCGCCAGCGCCGGAAACACCCGCGTGGCCAACAGCGAATCACCCAGCCAATGCTGCGACAACCACGAAACGGCGCCGATGAATGGTCCGTTGGACCAAAAGCCCCAATCCAGGTGACGGCCGAGTGCGAGGTACAGAAATTCGTCGCGGTGAAAACCCAGGTTGTCGGCGGTAGCCAGGTGAAGCAATACGTGTATCGCGGCAAAAAAAAGGGCGATGCGAGGGAGCGGACGCATAGTGGGAAGGTATAAATGAACAAGGGTAAGGTAAACCCGTATTATAAAAGCCCGTTCCCAGCAACTTTGTTTTCATGGGCATCAAGATCGGCGATGTCAACTTTTCCGCCGATCCGGGGCAGTGACCTCTGATGCAAGGGCGCAAGTCGTTTCTGTCTTTGGGCAAATTTCATGCAATGATCGATTGATACATCATGCCGCGATGCGGCACAAATTCGCCCTCCTCATTGCCAATTGCTACATACATTATGCCGCGATGCGGCTGAGGAAAGGGTGTCAGTTTTTGATTAAAATTTACCCTAAATCCGCCGGGATTGGATTGCCCCCAATTGCCGCGATGCGGCACAAATTCGCCCTCTTCATTGCCAATAGCTACATACATTATGCCGCGATGCGGCTGTGGAAAGGGTATCAGTTTTTGATTAAAATTTACCCTAAATCCGCCGGGATTCGATTGCCCCCAATTGCCGCGATGCGGCACAAATTCGCCCTCCTCATTGCCAATTGCTATATACGTTATGCCGCGATGCGGCTGGGGAAAGGGTATCAGTTTTTGATTAAAATTTACCCTAAATCCGCCGGGATTGGATTGCCCCCAATTGCCGCGATGCGGCACAAATTCGCCCTCCTCATTGCCAATTGCTACATACGTTAAGCCGCGATGCGGCTGTGGAAAGGGTATCAGTTTTTGATTAAAATTTACCCTAAATCCGCCGGGATTGGATTGCCCCTAATTGCCGCATCGCGGCACAAATTCGCCCTCTTCATTGCCAATAGCTACATACGTTAAGCCGCGATGCGGCTGTGGAAAGGGTATCAGTTTTTGATTAAAATTTACCCTAAATCCGCCGGGATTGGATTGCCCCCAATTGCCGCGATGCGGCACAAATTCGCCCTCTTCATTGCCAATAGCTACATACATTATGCCGTGATGCGGCTGGGGAAAGGGTATCAGTTTTTGATTAAAATTTACCCTAAATCCGCCGGGATTCGACTGAGCCCAATTGCCGCATCGCGGCATAATGTATGTAGCAATCGGTGATTGCAGGAGCGTTTTGTGCCGCATCGCGGCATAATGTAATTTCCAATGTAAAAAAACTGTCGCTGAGATGCAGACCACGAAGCGTATGCAATTACCCGCATGTTTTCGTGAAATACCCTCCCGTCAATTCCGCCTCGGATCATTCGTATGCTGCACCACTGCCGTACGCACGTAATGCCGCGTGCCGGCATCCACAAATACGACGTACACGCCCGAAGGAATGTAGGTGACGTTCAGTTCGATGGTGTACTGACCGATGGCCAGGGGCTCTTCCACGCGAACTACGCCGGAGGCGTCGACCAGCCAGATACGGCCCTCGGCATCGGCCGGGAGGTTCCAGTCGGCAATCAGGTGGTATTCCGCCGGATTCGGGCGCACGCCCATGGGCGAATCGGGGTCGAGCTGCGGGTCGTTGGGATCGTACAATTCCAATACCGTCTCGGTCAGGTTGCTCCAGTAGGGTTGTTGAAGATCGAAGGAGAAAGATGCTTTGTTATGAATGACCGTACCCGGCGGCAGTCCCGGACGGACATCGACGGCAAAACGCACAAAACCCTCACTCGCGGCTTGTCCCTGCCAGGAAGGCGGCAGGTTGATGGCGGGGAAAGAGATCGTCAGTTCGTTGGCGCCCGTGACGTTCCAGACGCAGGGGTGGCTGCTGCCCACAATCCGGAAAGAAGTCGCGTCGAGCGAAGGATCGAGCACGTCCCGGATGACCAGCAAATGCGCCGTGCCGGAACCGTCGTTGCGGAAACGCAGGGTGTATTCCAGCGATTTTCCGGCAGCGATTTCAGCCGGAGTAACGACCTGGCGGTCAACTTCTTTGGCAAGATCGGGCTGGCCGGACTCGAACACCGTCGCCTGCAATTCGTGCCGGTTGTTGGCCGACTGGCCCTCCGGGCTGGCCGAGCTCACCCAGCCTTCGAAGCGCAGCACCGAACCGGCGCTGAGGGCGGGATCGACTGTCACGGTCAGTTGTACAAATCCCTGGGCGCCGGCGGCCAGATTGCCCGGCCACCAGACCAGGGTATCGCCATTGATCTGGCTGGGCCAGGGCGAGGCGGTTTGCAAACTTGTACCGGCAGGAAGGTTCAGTTTCAGCGCCAGGTCTTCGGCCGTTTGTGTGCCGGCATTGTTGTAGGCAAATTGAATTTGGCTGCTTTCACCCGTATGGAACGAGTGCTGGGCGCTGAGTTGAGCCGTCAGATCAACCGAAGGCCAGCCCTGCACGGCGAAGCGATAGTTGTTGCCGGCCTGATTGACCACCCATTGAGCAGGGGCGACCGCGCTGGCCGCCACCGGCAAACCCGCAACAAACAAGGTATCGTGCTGACCCGGCTGATACGGGAAGTAAAATTTGCCCGAAGCATCGGTCGTGGCGACCCAGCCGGAGGCGCGCGCCTCCACAACAACCTGTGACAGGGTCGGCTCTCCCGTATTGAAAGCGCCGTTGCCATTGAGGTCGTGGAATACCATACCGCGCACATAGGGCGTGATAAAGGAGCGGTTCCACTGACCGCCGCGATGCGTGCCGGCAAAGAGTTTCCCATTGGTAATCAGGAGACTGTACACGTTTCGATTGTGCAGCCCGTCGGTCAGCGGAAACCAGGTCGCGCCGTCGTCGGGGCTGGTATACACGCCGAGGTTTTGAAAAGCGGCAAAAGCGCCGGTGTTGGTGCTGGCCGTAGCGTCGTTGAGCAAATAACCCAGGTATCCGGGGAAGTCGGCCGGCAACCACGTAGCGCCTTTGTCGGTGCTGTACAACACCAGATTATTGGCCCACAGGATGAGGTTGTTGCCGCTGCGAGTAAGGCGTGAGGGAGTCTGGACAAACGGGGCGCTGCTTCGGTATTCCCAGTTGTTGCCTTCGTCGGTGGAGTAGTAAAAATCGCCGTTTTGCATCAGCAGGTACCATTCGCCGGGTCCCGGACTAAAATCGCAGATCGGGTTGCCCTGGCTGGCCGGCGCTGGCAGCAGAATATTTTCATAGGTACCGTCGACATTGTACTGTTGGATCGCCGTGAGGCCCTGCGAAAATACTTTCCAGTTGTAGCCGTCCAGTTTTGTGCCCGGAAAGTCGACTGCGGTTGAAAGTTGCACCCATGCATCGCCGTTGTTGGCGGAGAAATACAGGCTTTTATTCTCCAGGACAAAAATCGAGGAAGCGCCCATCCATTGCATGTCGTTGAACTGGTGGCCGGTAAAGGGCGTGGGCAGAGCCGTCCAGCTTTGGCCGTTGTTCTGCGAGCGGTACAGCGGTTGGCCGGGCGCGTCGGTGCCTGCAAAAACACAGTTTTCAAGACCATTGCGTTCCAGTTCAACGATAGAATACGCGCCGATACCCGGATTGATCGTCTGCCAGTTTTCGCCCTCGTCGTCGGAGCGGATCATGTTGTCGCCCTGGGCGATGATGACCGGCCATTCGGGTATTTCCTCGATGACGTCGTACGCTTCGCCGGGGTCCCAATAGCCGCACAGCAGTTGCCAGTTTTGGCCTTCGTTGATCGAATACCACCATTCGAAGTTGGTGGCCAGGGTAAGGGTGTCGCCCAGTTTGCCGAAGCGCAGATAAATATCATTGAGTGAGAACGGGGTGGTAAAATTCTGCACCTGGCCGGTCAGGCGGTTTTTTCGCGTAAGGGTTTGTCCGCTGAGCGCCGCCCATACGTACGTATCGTCGGCATATACGGCTTTGATTTGCGAGCCGGTTTGTAAAACCTCGGCCCAGGAATCGCCCGCGTTTTCGGACAGCGCCACTTTGTACGCGCCGGGAGCCCCATAGGAGCGCACAATCAGCCCGTTGTTGTGGGCAAAATGTTGCGTCGGGGTAGAATAAGCGATAGAGCTGTCGGGCTCGATGCCCACCAGCAGGCCCCATGATTCGTTGTTCACCACCACCCGGTCGCCGATCTGGAAGACCCGGGCGATATTGGAGCAACAATTGACCGGCAAAGGATAACGGGCGGTAATACCCCAGGAGCCGCCTTTTTTCTCCAGGCGGTAAACGGTCATGTTGCCGTTGTTGCCGCGCTCGCAGGTCAGCAGCAAAACATGGTCGGGATTAATGGCGTAGATGTCGTAGATATCGGTGCTGGCAGGGAAAAACGTCGCCTGAATCCAGCTGTACCCGTCGACCGAATAGTACAAGCCGAAATTGTCATAGGTGCCGATCCAGAGTTGGTCGCCCACGCGTTCGAGACCGCGTTTGAACCAAACCTGGGCCGAGGGACTGTTGCCGTATTGCCATTGGGCATGCGCCATTTGGAGGGCCAGCATCAGGAAGAGTGCGGAGAATAAGCCTTTCATCATGTTTAACATTTTTTGTCGAGATACAGCCTCGCAAATCCATGCTGCCTGAACGGAATATGTTTTTACAAATGTCTAAAAATTCCAACTGCGTCAACCCGCGACAATAGCCCGCTTCATCCGGCGCCAAATTCCTTTTTTCTTTGTGGCAAACTTTCCGACATGACGAAATCCATCTGCACGGCAATTATTTTCCTCGCCATTATTACTTCTTCTTTCGCACAGCAACCCGCGGCGCCACATTTGGGCCCCGACGCCCCGGAATGGGCGCGTATGTTGACCGTCGACAAGCCCAATGTTTTTGACGTTCAGAAAGCCTACGCCGATTATTACCGCGAGCGGCCTTTTGAAAAAAATGTGTACACGCAATTTTACAAACGCTGGATGCACTGGGCGCGCCCTTATGTTCAGGGCGACGGCTTCGTGCATGTGCCGAGCGTTAAAGAACAGGAGAAGCACGAAGCGCAATTAAAAGCCCTTCGCAGCAACAGCCTTCGCAGTAGCGCCGAGGGCGTCTGGTCCTTTGCCGGGCCCAACCAGACTTACCACACCGATGGCGCTACCGTGGTCACCTGGCAAACCAATATCTACTCCGTCGATATCGCGCCCTCCAACCCCAACATCCTGTATGCCGGCGGCGAAACCGGCGGCGTCTGGCGCACCGTCGACAAAGGTCAAAACTGGACCCTGCTGACCGTCGACGTATCGCACGGCGGCATCGGAGCCGTCAAAATCCACCCCTCCAACCCCGATATCGCCTATGCCTGCACCGGCGGGAAAATCATCAAAACCACCAACGGCGGCGCCAGTTGGAGCACCGTTTACAGTGAAAACAACCTTTGGGTAAACGCCCTTGCCATTTCCACTGCCGACCCCAATATCGTGCTGGCCGCCGCCGATCAGGGCCTGCTCCGCACCGTCAATGGCGGAAGCAACTGGACAAAACTGTTTTCCAATACCACCTGGGACGTCGATTTCAAAGTCGGCGACCCCAACACCGTGTACGCCATTCGCAAAAACGGCTCCGGGTCCGACTTTATCGTTTCCTCCAATGCCGGCGCGGCTTTCAGTCCGAGTAACTCGGGCTGGTACCCCCCCGGCTCGGGCATCACGGTCAGCGGCGCCCATATCGCCCTGTGCCCCTCGAATCCCACCAAACTGTACGCCTACCTGGCCGGCGACGGCGGCAACCTGGGCGGTTATATCGGCGTGTACAAAAGTACCAACGGCGGCCAGTCCTGGACCAACACCAACCCGAGCAACGCCATCGGGCAACCCTATACCATCCCGACCCACACCAATCTGATGGACGCCAACGGGGTCGACTGGTTTTACCAGGGCTTCTACGACATGGCCATCATCGTCAATCCGAACAACGACAACCAACTGATCGCCGGCGGCTGCTCCTGGTTCAAAAGCACCGACGGCGGCGCAACCTGGAGCGGGCTTGGCGGCTACGTCGGCAACCTATCCTGGAGCCACCCCGACATTCAGTGCATCGCCGCACAAGGCAACGACCTCTGGATCGGCTCCGACGGCGGCCTCAACTATTCTACCAACTTCGCCCAAACCAGCGAAGCCCGTATGAACGGCATCAGCGGCGCCGACCTCTGGGGTTTCGACGGCGGCTGGAACGACGATATTCTCGTGGGCGGCCGTTACCACAACGGCAACATGGCCTGGCACGAATCCATGCCTTTCGGCAAATATTTCCGCATGGGCGGCGCCGAGTCGCCCACGGGGTACGTCAACCCGGGTCCGGGGCGCAAAACCTATTTTTCCGACATTGGCAATTACAGCATCAATGGCGGTCTCACGGGCGGCGTTACCCAGTTGTCCAGTCTCGCCGTTTATCCCAATGAAAGCTATGCCTACTACGCCAACTCCGAGGTCGAATATCATCCGCAGTGCTGGAACATCCTGTACCTGGGCTACCTGAACGACCTGTGGAAAAGTGAAGATGGCGGCAATTCCTTTACCGTTCTGCATACCTTCCCCGGCACCGCCGACAACACGGTTTTCGACATCGAAATTGCGCGCTCCAACCCGCAGGTTATGTACTGCTCGCAATGGGACGGTGCCGACGACGCCATCTGGCGCAGCGCCGACGGCGGCCAAACCTGGACCAAATGCACCGCCCTGCCCCTGCCCAACAACAACGACCGCGTCAAACTCGCCCTCAGCGACACCGACGCCAACGTGCTTTGGGCGGCCGTGACCTACGGCTCCAATGGCAAAAAGATCTACAAAACCACCGACGGCGGCCAGAGCTGGACCAACCTCACCACCGCCGCCCTCAACGGCATCCGCATCACCAATATCATGCCCCAATACGGCACCGACGGCGGCGTGTATCTGGGTTGCGCAGGCGTCGTGTTTTATCGCAACAACAGCATGAACGACTGGGCCGCTTATACCGACGGCCTGCCCGTTTCTGCCGAAACCAACCGCCTGAAACCTTTCTACCGCGACGGCAAAATCCGCAACGGCTGCTGGGGCTTCGGCGTGTGGGAAGCCCCCTTGTTCGAGCCCTCCGCCACCATGCCGCTGGCCATGGCCGACAAACTCGAAAGCGGTTGCGCCCGCGATACGTTTTACTTCGACGATCACTCTGTCGTGCTGCACGACGGCGCGGGCTGGAACTGGGATTTCCCCGGCGCCGCCTACGTCAGCGGTGAAAATACCCGTACGCCCAAAGTCGTTTTCGGCACAGCCGGCAATTTCGAAGCGCACGTGGCGATCAGCACGCCGGAAGGTATTTTCCGCGATACCCTCTTTCTGAACGTGGGCGACGGCTGCGACCGCGACAGCCTGCCCGGCCGGGCGCTTTCGCTCGATGGCTCCGGCGATTTCGCGCAGGCCAGTACGCCCATGAATTTGAACAAAAACACCGTCACCCTGACGGCCTGGATTCGCCCCAACGGAACGCAAATCGATTGGGCGGGCATCGTCTTTTGCCGCGGCGGCAGCACCACCTCGGGGCTTAGTCTGCGCAGCAACAACGAATTGCGCTACCACTGGAACGACGGCGGCTACAACTTTGCCTCGGGGCTTACCGTGGGCGCCGGATGGTCGCACGTGGCCCTCGTCATCACACCCTCCAACGCCACTTTGTACGTCAATGGCAACCCGGCCGTACACAACGCCGCCCAGGCTGTCGAAGCCTTCGACGCTCCGCTGACCATTGGCTACGACCCGAATTTCGGAACACGCTATTTCAAAGGGCTCATCGACGAAGTCTGCGTATACGACCGCGCGCTTAGCCAGGCGGAGATCCGCGAGCAAATGAACCTGACCCGCACCCATACTTCCGTTGAAGGGCTGCGCGCCTACTACCAGTTCAACGAAGCTGGCGGTCGCGCCCTCGACCGTGCGGGCACCTACCACCTGGGCTTATCGGGCGATGCCACCCGTGTTGTGAGCACCGTACCCGCGGGTCCCGGCGTGGCAGCCAGAAAAAGCGTCGTTTCCGGCAAACGGCACGGCTTCGACGGCACCGGCCTCACACTATTGTTCGGTACGGGCGCCAGCTTGCCCAACGGCGAAGTAGTGGTCACGCGAATCAACCTGCGCCCCGATACCGTGCCGGTTGCCCCGGCTTATGCCCTGCCGAGCTACTGGATTTTACGCAACTACGGCAGTACGGTCAACTTTACCTCGCCGGCCCTGGTCGAATTCGATCAACTCGCCGGTATTCCCGCCGACCTCTCGCCCAACGCCTGCAAGCTCTGGCGCCGAGTACCTGCCGCAGCCGACGGATTCAGTTGGGCGGCCATCGATTCGGCCGAAACGGTCGTGGCCGGCCAAAGCGGATTAATGACCTTTGAGGGCAATCCCGGCGTCAATCGCAGCGGCCAGTACTGGTTGTCGGTACCCGGCTGGTACGAAGCCCGCCCCGAGGTAGAGGTTGCCGACCGCCAATTGGCAACGAATGATATCCGGGTTCAAATTCACCCGAATCCCGTAGCATCCGGTTCCTCCTTTACCGTTGAAACCAATCTGGAAGGACCAGCCTGGTTCCGCCTGTTCGACGACAAAGGCCGCGCCATCCGGGTGCAGCGTTTTGAAGCACAAACCACGGTTTCGACCGAAAACCTGCCAGCCGGCGCCTACACTTTCCGTATCGAAAACGGCCGGAAAATGCAGATTGGACAGGTGGTAGTTTTTTAGGTTTTGGGTTTTAGGAGTTGGGTATTGGGCAAAAGGGTTGTTGCTGCTCTCGAATACAGGGCGGTAGCAACCCTGTTTTGGCTATGAAATTCAGCTCGCTCGCGCGAGGCTTTGCCTCGTGACCCTCTCTGAGAGCAGCAACAACCCTTTTACCAATACCCAACACCTAAAACCCAACTCCCAACCCCTAATTCATTTTGATATTGCCTCCGCCGGCCATGATCGGTGGTTTGTACTGCCAGTTGAGCGTTTTGCCTTGCCCGAAGCCGCCGTCGCCGAACAGGAAGGTTTCCTGAGCGGAGGGCAGTTTGGGCCAGCCAAGTTTGTCGAGCGAATTGAACACCGTCCATTTTTTGTTGTCGGGCGCCTGTTTAAGCAGGTTAAGGTCGCTTTTCACTTTGTCGTGGCAGGCCGTGAAGATGGTAAAATCGATCACCGGCACGTAGGATTTGCCGCCGTTGTTGAGCGGGAGGCCACCGCCGGGACCGCCTGATTTGGCGGCCGCGATTTCGGCGGCGCTGAGCGGACCGTCGGGGCGCAGCAGCGATTCGTTGCCCGCCAGCCCGTTGCTTTGCCGAAGCATGGATTCGTACTGGGCGAAATTCTGCATCCAGACAGCGTCGGTGTGGCCGTAGAAAATGCCCTCGGTTTTGCCTTCGTAGGGGAATCCGGCAGGTCGGGTCACCTCCGAGAGGGGGTTGAGCGATTTCAGGTAATTGCGCTCGCCCGTGGTGAGTTCGGGTGTGGCCGGCGCCGCAAAATCGCGGTAGCGCTGTTTCATGGTGTACATCCACTCGCTTTGGTTGGGATTGTCGACGAAGGCAAAGCCGGTGATATCCCAGGTCCAGCCGTTGAAAGGCGCGCTTTGCTGGATATACAACTCGTATTGTTCGAAATTCTCCCCGCCGCTCATCAGCACGACCGGCACGTACATGTCACTGCTGTTTTTAGCCGACTGGCCGCCGATGGGGTAACTGAGGTAGATCGGGTAGTGCAAATAGCCCACCTTGTTCACCTGATAACTTTCGACCTTTTGTTTCATGCTGGCGTACTTGCTCGTCCGGAAGGAATAACCCGTGTAAATGGTTTTTTCTGCGTTGGACTGCGTGTTTTTGCGCAGCAGTTTGAACTCGTACACTTTCGAGCCCGACATCGCTTCCGGCAGCGCGTACTGGATGCGGGTCGTGGAGCCATTGCCCTGTTCAAAAATGGTGCACTCCTGGTTCCACACCTTGTTGGTGCCCAGTTCGGTAATGCGGGCGATCAGTTTTTCCTGGGTGGAGCCTTTCAGGTAAGTGAGGTCGTATTTCATCACCATAAAGCCGTTGTACGGGTTGCCGTTGCTGTACTTGCGCATGGCGTAGCGCTGGTTGGGCAGCGGATAGGCGTCGAGTACGAGGTTGTTGGTGATGGTTTCGGGTTGAGCGCCGGTTTTGAAACTGACGATGCGCTGCTCGGTTTTTTCCTGCACCCAGTTGCCGTTGTCGAGGAAGAGGAATTTGGCGTTGACCTCCAGTTTGTACGTCGCGTTGGGTTTGAGGTTGGCTTCCGGTTTGACCACCACCTTGTTGCTGTAATTGCCCCACTCCGATTTGACTAGCGGCACTTCCTGGTTGTTGGCGTCGAGCAGGCGGGCCGAACATTCGAATTTATACGTATCGTCGTAGCCTTTTACGGGGTTGAAAAAATTGACCCACTCGTTGTTTTTGTAATAAAACTCCGCCCCTAAATCGGGCGCCAGCGGGTTGATGCCGGAGGCGTTGTTGGCCGGCTTGGCGCTTTTGATCAATTTGGTGGTGGCAAACGGATTGAGGTCGGTATCCACGCCGCTCTGGCAGCGCTGGCCGCGTTCGAAAGAACCCTGGTAACTGCCGGCTTCGTGGCCGAGAATATCCAGGTACATGACCACATCGCCGCGAATCCAGGTCGGGTTGGGCGCCTCTACCTGCAGGATGGCGGCGGCGGCCATTTCGACGATGGGGATACGCATAAACTTGCCGGAACCGTGCACGTAGGCATACGCCTGGCCCTTCACGTACCAGCCGCCCGAAAACCCGATCTCCTCGCCGTCGCAGGTGGCGTTGACGTCGGCCAGCAGCACGTCGATACAAGCTTCGGCCTGAAAATCGGCCGAAATGATGAAGAAATCAAAGCCGGCATTGAGCTGCAAACCGGCGCCCCAGGCAAATGCCAGCGATTGCGGCATGGCGACCTCGGCCGGCAGCGGTTGTTTGACGGGCACGTCTTTACCCGACTCGTTGAACATGCTGACGATGTAGGTCGGCAAAGGCGGCAACCCGTCGGGCAGGTCGTTGCCGACCATGAAATAGGTCTGGAATTTGACGTTCAGTTTGACCACCGAGGCGTCGAAACCGATCTGGGCATGCAGGCGATTGGGATCGTCGAAGGGATTGGCGCCGGGCGTCCAGTAACCCACTTTGACGTACCATTTGAGGCCCTCGTCGGGTTGCACGTTGCCGTTGGCGTCTTTGTTCGGGAGTTTGAATTTAAAGGCAAGACTGCCGCCGCCCGTGATGACTTTGACGACGTTCAGATTGACCGTAAGCCCGCCGTAGAACGAGCGGTTTTGCGGATTGACTTCGAGGAAGCCGCCGGCGTACAGCATGGCGCCGTCGGGTTGACGGGGTTTGGTCGGGTTTTGCATCACGTAAAAGTTGCCTTCCAGCCGAATAAAGTTGACGCTCAGGTTCTGGGCGTTGAATTCCATGCTGAACTTGACGTCGCCGTTGAACGCTTGTTTGGTGCCGGCCATGCCGAACAACACGCTGGCGGAAAAACCCGCCGTGCCCTTACTCGGCGCGTACGTGGCGCCGGAGAAAGTCGGTGCGGCCTCTTTTCCGCCGGCCTTGGGCTTGTAACCGTTGGGCGGCAAAACAGCATCGCTGCCGCTGCGGCTCATGTTCCACCAGGCGCCGCCGCCGAAGCCGTAGAACGCCGCCACGGTGCCCGGAATAGGCAGACCGGGATTGGGCATGTCGATCATGGCGTCGAAATACCAGTATTTGTAATTGCCTTTGTTGAGCAGGGTGCGGCCAAACTGGACGGTCACTTTCAGTCCCGCATTGAGGCCCGATACCGAGGCGTCGACGGCCCCCCGGAACCCGTTGCCGTAGGTGTCGTCCTGGCTGAAAATTTCAATCTCGCCTTTGAGGCGCGCCACACTGAGGTCGGCGTCGATCTTGATTTTGCCCAGCGTGGCTTTATCGTAGGCAAAATATTTGCCCTGGTGCTTGGCCCAGATGGTAAATTCGGTACCGCCGCCGGCGCCCGACGACTGGTTGTTTTCGCCGCCGAACAGGGTAATACCCAGGCCGATGGTCAGGCCCACGCTTTTTCCGTCGCCCGATTTTTTGAATTCGAGTTTGCTCAGTTCCAGTTCGAAGGAATTGCCGAGTTTGGCCTGAATGCCGTTGAAATTGGCGAGTGCGACAAATTTCAGGTCGAATTTGGGCACGTAATTGGCCTGATCGCGACCGTCGATGGTGAGCGACTGAAATTCCAGGTCGGGGATGTTCAGGTTGCTCACGTTGCAGTTGGACGGCTGCTTGTCGAAGCCGATGCCGATTTTACCGTGCAGGGTAGCATTGGCTTCGAAGATGCCGTTTTTACGCGCCACGGTGATCGAGGAGTTCTCGTAAAGGCTGATTTTGGCCAGGAAAAGGTCGGCGTCGAGTTTGTTTTTGGTTTCGAGGGAAATGCTGATGTTGGCGCCGTTGGCATCGCCTTTGGAAACGGTGGCGTCGAATCCGAGTCTGGTTTTTTCGCCCAGCGGCAATTGAATCATACCGCCGAAGCCGCCGCCCGAAAGCGCGCTGGATTTGATCTGGAGATCGATTTGGTCGAGTTCGAAGCCCCAACCGGCCACGGAACCCTTGGCCAGCGGGTCGCCCTGCACGGAGAAGGTGCCGGAGACGCCCAGTTTGTCGAGGCAAAAATCCTGCACATTCAGGTCGATACTGCCGCCGCCGTCTTTTTTAAAACCCTTGGGCATGCGCAGCGAGAGTTCGCTGACGTACAGGCCGATCCAGTCTTTTTTGCCTTTTTGGGCCGGGAAAGCCGCCTCGAATGCGGCGTTGTTGGCCATGGAGGAGAAGTCGAACACGGCGACGCCGGCGCTGATCACAAAGTCGGGCGCGTCGGGTATGGCAAATTTGTGGTTGAATTCCAGCCCTTCGATCATCCAGTCGTGCGGGTTGGCGGTCTGAACGGTGAATCCGGCTTTTACCTTCACGTTCGCGTCCTGGATCACGTTGAAATTATCGTCGATCGGCAGCGCGGCTTTGCGGTCGAGTACCACGGCGCCGTCGACCTGCAAGGCGTTGAAGCCGTCGCAGTCGAATTCCACGTAGGTTTTGCTGGCGCCGCTGTTGAACTGGATACTCATTTTGTCGGACAGGGCGATCGTCTTGTCTTTGGCCAGCGCGATTTTTACCCCTGCCACCCCGAAGCCGTTGGGATGGATGGCGATGCCTTTTTGTGAAATATTCAGCCAGTCGGGGATGGCCGCCTGTGGGATGTCCATGGCCAGTACGGCGTTGAGGTAGGCTTCGGTGGGTTCGAACACCAGGCCCACGATGGCCAGGTTGCCGTCACCGTTGTCGAAGCCGAGCGGCAGGTCGGTCGCTACGCCGTCGGGCATAAGTTTGGAGACGCGGCGGCTGTTTTTATCGATCTCGTTCATCAGGC
Organism: Saprospiraceae bacterium; assembly: GCA_016787345.1. Lineage (GTDB taxonomy): Bacteria > Bacteroidota > Bacteroidia > Chitinophagales > Saprospiraceae > M3007. The sequence continues at coordinate 15,081 of JAEUUU010000112.1, forward strand.
CTTCGGCGTTGGGGATCGATTCGATGAGGCCGTCGCGGGTTTTCGACATGGCGTCGTTCACGAGGTTTTGGGCGCCTACCTTGGCGGTTATTTTGCCGTTGTAAAAACGGTTGTCGGCGTTGATCTGTATATTGGTGAACTCAACTTTTACCCTGGTATTCAGGAAGTTGATCAGTATTTCGCCCGTACCGGAGTAGCTGCTGCCGTTTTGGGTGAACACGGTGTTTTTCATAACAAAATGCCCCACTTTGACGTCGGTGCCGTTGGGCAGCCCGCTTTGGGGCGCGTTGTTCATGGGACCGTTCCATTTGGTGGCCGACACGCAGTCGCCGTTGGGCGGGTCGGGCTCGTTGTTGCCTTCGCCGCCGTTGTTCGGGTTGTTGGCAATATCGCCGGGGCCGCCGAAGCCGTTGCCCTGTTTTTTGTACCAGAAAGTAGAAACGGGGCCTTTGCCGCCGTTTTTGAACAAAATTTTATTCAATGGGTCGTAAGCCGTTACCCGCACGCCGTACTGATGCCCGGCGGTCAGCTTGGGCATGGTCATGTCGTACGCGAAGGAGGGGGCCGTGAGGTTTTCTTTTTTGTAAAACGGCAACACGCCGGGCGTCTCGAAAGCGTCGTTCGGATTGGCCAGGTTGGTCAGGGTCATATCAATCATCTCGATCCGGTAGCGGGTTATGCCGCCGATGCCGGCGGGTGTCCAGTTGAACAGGACGAACTGCGGATTGATGGGCTCAACGTACGATTCGTGGGCGGGGGTGATGAGCACCGGCGGGTCGTAGTGGGTAATGACGATGGTGGCGCAGCCGCCCATCTCCGACGACAGCGGCGCCCCGGTATTGTAGTCGTAGGCGCGGACGCAGATGGTGTACACGCCTTCGGGCAGGGTTTCCGTCTGGAGCAGCCCCGACAGGGAAATACCCTGGGTCGTCAGGTGCTGGTCGCTCAGATTGGCGTTGAGCGCGGAGAGCTGACTGCCCGTGAGCACGCGGGTTTGCTGGGCGCCGAGCAGCACGGGCGCCGTGGGCTGGTAGCTGGGTTTCACCTGAATGCTGATACCCTGATCGCTGGTGATGGATGAAATCAGTTTCACCTGCGCCGGGGTGGAGCCCAGGTTGGTGAGGTTGATAATCGTCTGGCCTTTGAACTGGACCATATCGGCGACGTAGACCGGATAAGGCGGCGCCACAGTGAGCGCAACCTGCACGGAATTGGTCGACTGTGCGGCCGCAGAACAAGCCAGGAGGAGCAAAAGGCTGACGATTGCGGTTGGTTTTGACCAAAAGAAAGTTCGCATTGGTTGAGGAATTTGCGAAGTGAGACAAATGAAATCGGGTGGGGTAAACAGGCTGATTTGTCAGGAAGACATGGATGAGGCCTGTTTTTTGGGCAAAATTCCAGGCATCGAAGCCGCCGAATGTTTCAGATATTTGCAAAAAGTGTAAAAAAGGATAAAAACATGGCCGCTCAACAACGCATCCTGATGGTCGACGACGATCGCACGTTCAGTACCCTGACGCAGGAGTTTCTGGAGTCGCGCGGCCTGCATGTGACCCTCGTGCACAGTGGTGAAGAGGGCTTGCGCGCTTTTCGCGAAGAAGGTCCTTTCCAACTTTGTATCCTCGACGTCCGCATGCCGTTCAAAGACGGATTCTCCCTGGCAGCCGATATTCGGGCCGCCGACGCGCTGGTGCCCCTGATTTTTCTCACGGCACAGCAGGAAAAAGAAAGCCGGCTCAAAGGTTTCCAGCTCGGCGGCGACGATTACATCACCAAGCCGTTCAGCATGGAAGAATTGTTCCTGCGCATCCAGGCTATCTGGCGGCGCACACAGTCCGGACAAGCCGGGTTGCAGGCGGCCAAAACGGAATTGCAGGTGGGGCAGTACCGCTTTTCACCGCTCGCCCGCGAACTGCGCCTGGGCGACACCGTTCAAAAACTCTCCGCCATCGAAAGCAACCTGCTCCGGATGTTCTGCGAAAGCCCGGAAGGCATGATCGACCGCGACACGGCCCTGCGGCGCATCTGGAGCGACGATGATATGCTCAGGGGCCGCAGCCTCAACGTCTACGTCAGCAAACTACGCCACTACCTCGCCGGCGACCCGCACATCGAAATCCTCAACGTGCATGGCTCGGGGTACCGCATGGTGGTGAAAGCGTGATCGGCTATTTTTTGCGCCGCAACAGGTAAGCCGGCCGGGTTCGGGAGGGATTGGGCGCCCCGGTGGCCATTTCAACAAACGCCGTATCTCCCTCGGCATTTGCCCGGGCAAGGGCATTTTGCCAGTGATCCTCCCGCAAAAGCAGGTACCCGCCCGGCAGTCGCTGCACCGGCGCCCGGGCGTAATACGACACGGTTTTTTCCCGCATTCCCCCTGCTATGCGCCACAACCGGGCGGGTTCGATACCGTATTCGGGCAACCAGGGCATGGCGTCGATGCCGGTTTGAAAAGTAAAATATTCGGCCAGCGTATTCGGCGCAATCACCAGCACCGGCCCGGCGCCCCGGAATGTACTGTCGGCCATCACGGTTTGGGTCAAACGGTCGAACAAGCGGTAATCGGGGTCGTGCTGCGCTGGCCGGTAACTTTTCCAGGAAAATAAAGCGGCAATGGTCAGCAGCGCGTAGAGCGTGCGATGCCATTTCGGGGCAATTTTCAATATGCCGGCTGCCAGCAAAGGAGCGATCAAAACGAATACGAGAAACAAGCGGTAAGCCAGTCCGGTGACCGACCACTCCAGAAAGGGTAAAAGCAGGAAGAAGCCCAGCAGAAACAGACTTTTCGTTTGCAGGGGCAGTTGGGTACGCCGTTTTATATCCAAAAAATACACCGCCGTCCATAGCCATAAAGCCAGGGCAAGGCCGATTTCAGCCAGCCACCAAAAGGATATGCGCGCCAGGCCAAAATCCTGAATAAACGACCAGGGCGCACATTGCAATTTGCCCGCCAACAGGCCATCCAGACGTTCAAAATCTGCCAGGTGAAACAGTCCGGGGAAAAACGCCGCGGCCAGCAGTAGCGCCACTCCTGTCCCTGCCGCCGCGACCAGAACCTTTTTTTGACGCAATGCTGCGAGAATTCCGTTGCCAAAGGCCAAAAGCAACCAGATGAACAGGTAGATCAGGGCCAGGCCGAACATAAGTCGATGACCGAAGTAATTGATCATCAGCAGAAAAATTGGTGCAAGCCAGGTGCGCCAGACAGGCCCCGGGCGTTCCGGCAGACTAAAAACGAAGCCCAGAAACAACACCAGTCCCAGCAGGTTTTTGGGGTATTGGGCGGCAAACCAGCTCAGATGCGGGGAAAACAGCAGGAGAAAAGCCGGGAGGAGGATGGCGAAGGGCGTACGCAAAGGTGTGAAATATGAAGGATGCGTTGTTCCGCTGTTGTGCAGGTGTTGTATGTCACGCAAAGACGCAAAGGGCGCAAAGAGGGAGGGAAGTATTGTATTGCGGGCTTGACGACTTTGTGTGTGTTGTATTTCACGCAGAGACGCAGAGACGCAGAGGGATGCCGGGATTTCCCTTTGCGCGCTTTGCTTCTTTGCGCCCTTTGCGTGAGCCGCAAGCCCCTCAGCATGCTTTGCTTCTTTGCGCTCTTCGTGTAAACCAAAAGCCCCTCTGTGCCTCTGCGCCACTGCGTGCAACATTTTTATTTCACGCAGAGACGCAGAGACGCAGAGGGATGCCAGGATTTCCCTTTGCGCGCTTTGCTTCTTTGCGCCCTTAGCGTGAACTGCAAGCCCCGCTGCGAGCATTGCTTCTTTGCACCCTTCGCGTGAACCACAAGCCCCGCTGCGTCTCTGCGTCTCTGCGTGCAATAAAAATCCCGCATGAACCACAAGCCCCGCTGTATGCAACAACCTAAAAGCAACCATTGCAACCAGCAGCCCGGCCAGCAACGCCGCGCCTAATTTGTACCCTGAAACATAATCGCCTGTCAGACAAACGCATACGCGCAGAAAAGGGTAGATCAACGCAGCCTCGGGTGAGTGCATGTGCCCGGTCTCGATCCATGACTTGATCTGGATGAGGTAAAAATAGCTGTCCCAGCCGTTGGCGAAAGGCGTTTGGCCCAATGCCTGCCAGCGCAGCAGGGCAGCAGCCACGCCAAGCGCGAGCGGCCAGCCCCATTGTCGGGAAAAGATCCTGTTCAAGCCCTATTTTCGGTAAAAAGTCCCGATCATTTTTTGGCCCTCGACCGTGCTGGCGGTGATCGTCAGAACATCGCTGAAAATCCGGGTAGCCTCTTTGGAGCGGGGGCCTTTGTACCACTCCTGTACCTCGGTGGCGTCGAACCATTTGCCAAAAACCTTGACTTTCACTGCTCCGCCTTTCGATTCGAGCATTTCCCAGTTGCCATCGGCGATCGTTTGGCCGCTGACGACCTGGGTGTTGGCATCGGTATCGTAACTTTCATTTTCCTCATACAGTACGAAAGTACCGTCGGAACGCAGGATAATCGATTTAGCCACCGCATCAAAGGGCTGGTCGAGTACGTTGTAGATGCGGCGGTCGAGCAAACCCGCGAGCGGGGTGGGGCCGGCCAGACTGCGTTGGTCCTGGGCGCGGCGAACGAGATAATCGGAGTGCAGAACGAAGGGTTGGGCCCCGTCGTAAAACAGGATTTCGCTGATCGCCAGGTCTTTGTATTTTTTACCGGGATAAATATTGTTGATTTTCAACTCAAAATCCTGGCCTTCGAAGGCCGTCGGGAAGTCGATTTTTTGTCCGGCCGGGTCGTCTCGCAGGGTAAAAGTTTGTGCGGGAGCATTGGCGGCGCTCAATTGAAAATCCTTGGTGCGGGCGTTGGCGCGGTAATGTTCGGTTGAGCGCTGATAACCGTTCCAGATCTGCACGCCGCTGATGCGCACAGGTTGGTCGAAGTGGAAGCGCAGCGTTTCGCCTTCACCGGCCGCGGCGGTATTGCCTTCTGCCCAGGCGAATTCTTTGCGGCTGTCGAAGAGGTTGTCGGCGCCATAGGCAGACTCGGGGGAAAGCGTGGAAGATGCCGTTATTTTGCCGGCAATGCGTTTGGGGGGCACAATGGAGATCGCTTCGCCCTTATCGTTGAAGAGCGTCAGGCTCTGCAGTCCGACAAAACCTTCGGCAGGGAAGGCTTCGATGCTGATGTCGAGGTCTTCGCCGGGTTCGCTGCGCTGGGTGACGAGTTCGTTGGCGGTTTCGGAAAAGCGCAGGAAGATCGAGTTGATGCGTTGGTCTTTTCCGCCTTCGGCGCGAAGGTCGACGCGTTCGCCCGGTGCGGCTGCGCGCAGGGGTTGGCCGTTGACGTAAATTTGGATTCTGGAATCGGCGTCGAGGGTTGCATTGGGAAAGGCATCGGCTTTCAGGGCCTGGATTTGCACGGCGGTGGTATTGCTGAAATACAGCATGAGTCCCTCGTCGGGGCCGGCTCCGGGACGGGTTCGCCAGCCGCTTGCGGGGTCGTTGTCGAACAGGCGCGCGATGTCGTGGCCCGGTTCGGTGGAGGTGGCATATAACCCGTCGAGATACACGGCATTAGGGTTCAGGGTAGTGGTTGCCGGGGTATTTGCCGGGTTGTCCGGGTTGGTTGAAGAGTTAGCGGAGGGCTTGGGATCGCTGCCGCAAGCAGCGAATAAGAGGGCGATCAGGGTTGTCAGCAGGTATTTCATAAAAGGGTTTGGCATGGCATGATTGTTGGAAATATATTGTTGTGATGAGGCCAAAGGTGACGGTGTAAATTATGATTTTCCTAACAAAGCCGTGAAAAAAGCGCAAAATGTTAAGACAAAAACATTGCTCCAATACAAAATGACCTACTTTTGGCGTTCGCATAGCGCATCTCGAAAACAATCCGTTTTATTTTCTAACAGCACCCATTTATGATGCTCAACGCCTTCCTGTCGTCCTTCTTTTTTCTGCAAATGACAACCGGCGCACCTGTCGCCGAGGGGACGAAAAAACCCGAGAGTCTCTTTGAAATCATCATTGGCAGCAGCGTATCCGGTCTGGTGGTGATCACCGTCCTGTTCGTGTTGTCCATTGTTGCCGTGTACATCATTTTTGAACGCTACTTCACGCTGAAACGCGCCGGCCAGGTCGACCAAAACTTCATGAACAGCATTCGCGCCTCGGTCGAAAGCGGCAACCTGCAAGCCGCCAAGGCGCTTTGCCAAAGCGTCGATGCGCCCATGGCCCGCATGGTGGAAAAAGGCCTCGACCGTATCGGCAAACCGCTGGACGACATCAATAAGTCCATCGAAAACGTCGGCAACCTCGAATTGCTGAAACTGGAAAAGAACCTTTCCACCCTCGCTTCCATCTCGGGTATCGCCCCGATGATCGGTCTGTTGGGTACCGTTATCGGTCTGATTATCTCCTTCCAGGACATGGCCTCCGCCACCAACATTACCCCGCAGGTATTGTCGACCGGTATCTACCACGCCCTTACCGCCACTGCATTCGGTCTGTTCGTTTCCATTATCGCCATGGCCGGCTATAACGTGCTGGTCAACAACCTCGACAAGGTGATTTTCAAAATGGAAAACACCGCCATGCAATTTATGGACCTGCTGCAGGAACCGTCGAGATAAGTAGTTAGTGATGAGTGAAGAATGATGAATGATAAATGATGTATTAATTCCGATCGTAAAAGATTCATCATTTATCATTCATCATTCTTCACTCATCATTCCTCATCCCATTCATCACTCATCACTCATCACTCTCAAGATATGGGTCTGAAAAGAAGACAAAGGGTGGAACCGGAATTCAGTTTGGCGGCTATGATCGACGTGATCTTCCTGCTGCTGATGTTTTTTATGCTGACTTCCAAGTTCGTCACCCCCAATGCCCTTAACCTGACACTGCCTTCGAGCACAGCCACGACCATGGCTTCGCCCAACTTCGCCGTGTCGATCGATAAAGCGGGTGCATTTTACCTCGACCGCACCCAAACCCCCGAAGCCAACCTGGAAAACGCCATCGCCGCGCGTATGAAAGCCATGAACAAGGAGCCGCAGGATGTCACGGTGACCGTTGTGGCTGAAAAAGGCGTGCCGATTGAAAACGTGGTTTTTGTGCTCGACATCGCCAACCGCCTGAAGGTCAAGACGATTCTGGCGACCGACCCGAAAGCAGAACCCACGACCAAATAACGACTTTGTGTAAAAATTGCCCGCCGAGCATCCTTGATGGGTAATTTTGAAACCAAGATAAAAATTTGTCATGATGAGAGCCGTAGTCAGCCGCGAAGAAGACCGCACCCGGGCCGTGGTGGTCAGTTTTCTGTTTCATGCGGCGATATTAGCCATGCTGATCTTTTGGAAACTGGCCTCGACCGAACCGGAAGCGGAATCGCCGGCCATTATCGTCCCCCTGGAAATGACGCCCCCGGAAGACGCCGGATGGGCCGGCGGTGGCGATAATGCGGCGCCCGGCCAACCGGATCAGGGCGGCGACAATGGTAACAATGGCGGTGAAGCCGCCGGCGAAGACTCGTACAGCCCGCCGCCGCCTACTTCCGAGAAAACAGCCCCCGTGTCGCAGGCGCCGCCTTCCAACCCGCCCAAAACGCCTACCAGCACCGACCCCGACGTGGCCGCCATCCGGCAACGCCAACAACAGGAAGACCAGCGCCGCCGCGAAATGGCCGCAGAGGCCGAGCGCATCGCCAACGAAGAACGCCAGCGCAAAGCCGCCGAAGAAACCCGCCTGGCTGCCGAACGCGCACAACGTGAAAAAGTCAAAAACGCGGGTAAAGACGCCCTGGGCAAAAAACCGGGCAACGGCCCCGGCGACAAGCCCGGCCCCGGCGGAGCACCCGATGGACAAGGTACCAATCCCAACGGCACCCGGCCCGGCTCCGGCCCCGGCGACGGCCCCGGCTCCGTCATCGGCGGCAACCTCGGCAACCGCAAGGTCTCGCGCCCCAAAATGGTCGACAACACCCAAAAAACGGGCAAGGTCGTCGTGGAAGTGTGCGTCGACGGACAAGGCAACGTGGTCAGCGCCGACTATACCATGCGCGGCTCTACCACCACCGACAGTGAACTGCGCAGCAAAGCCATATCCTGGGCCCGACAACACAAATTCGCGCCTTCCACTTCGGCCAAGGAGTGCGGTACGATTACCTTCAACTTCCTGGTGAAATAAAATATGGTTTATAAGGTCTATATTGGTTTATAAGGGTTTTTGAAATCCGTTATGCAACCTGACGACGCGAGTTATACTTATGAATTGCGGGGTTGTCCGGAACATCCGGGCAACCCCGCAGGTTTTTATACATGCCGCACTTGCAACTATTTGAGTTGGAAATTAAATGTGAGGGTGCCGCATTGTTTTTCAATCGAAGAGGGTTCAAACTTGTATTGCCGGGCCCAGGATATGGCTTTGCTGCGCAGTTCGCTGTCGGTGGTGGTGGAGCCGCGAAATGTGTAGTCTGCGCTGACCACGTTGCCTTGCCCGTCGATGCACACTTCCACGACGACCTTGCCGATCTTTTGGGTATTGTCGACCATTTTGGGTCGTGACACCAACTTGCGGTTACTCAGGCCCGAACCTAACACCGTGCTATTGCCGATACCAGAACCTCCGCCACTCCCTCCATTCGGTATGGTGGAAGGCGTAGTTTTGGCGGGCGATTGTGTAAACGGACTTTGCTTTTCCTTCAGCGCAAGTGCCGCACTGTCTTCACCCGGGTGAATTTGTTCCGTCGTTTTCGCCGGTTGTTCTTTTTGCGACGTTCTTGTGACCGTTTTTACAGGAACCCGTTTGGTGGTATCAGGCCGGGCACTGGTATCCGCGGCGGGCAATTCAATCATAAAACTATGGGTATTCGTATCCGGCTCCGGGTCTTTCCAAAAGTACAAGTCATTCAAGGTCATATTTCTAAAGATAAAAAACAGGAGCAGCGCGGCAAAGCCCACCCCTGCCCAGCGCAGGTTGTTAGGGGCAAGCAGCCGGTAGCGCAAAACAACCCAAAATCGTCTCCATTTCTGCTCTTGTTGTTTCTTTTGTCGGGCCCTCTCTTCTGCTTTTATCCGGTCCTGTCGCCGTTCTTCCTGTTGTTGTTTTTTTAGCCAGATTTTTTCCACCATTTGATTGACGGACTGGGCGATAAATTCCCAGGCATCGTCTCTCGAATCCCAATTGGCTATCGGTTTGCCATCTTTGGGCAAAGCCTGGATGGCAGCCAGCGGCGTCTCTTTCCAGAGGCAGCTTTTCAAAATGACAGGCACGACCACTGCCTCCTCCTTTTCATGCCGGCCAATCGCTAACCGGACCTCTTCGCCTGAAAAATAATCGGAAGCAAGGCTGTCGGCGCTAATGAGCAGAAGAATAATACCTGCCTGGCTGATCTGGCTTTTGATGGCATCGTCCCAACGATGCCCGGGCTCGATATTGCTATCCGTCCAGACGCTGATTTTGCCATTTCGTTCGAGCGGTATCAGGTGTTTGCGCAACTCTTCCAGATAACTCTGGTCCGACCGGGAGTACGCGATAAAAACCTGAATGGATTGTTTCAAGGGC
>JAEUUU010000114.1 GCA_016787345.1 Saprospiraceae bacterium
ATTTCCTTCAATGGTAACATCGCCGGCCTCGTTCATTTCGATGTCTTTTCCTGTGACGCTTTCGAGGGCTTTTTCGCCGGTTTTTTCATTGGGAGACTTGCAGGCCGCCAGGAAAAATACCAAAGCGCTGGCCAGCAGGAGTAGGGTTGGTTTGATCAGTTTTTTCATAATAAATGTATTAAAGCGTTAATCCCTGAAAACGCCCGCTTAACAATAGCCGAACCACTTCGCAGCGGCGTATTTGCGAGCGATGGATGCTTCAATTTTAGCGGATTTACTCAGTTGGGCCAATGACAGGGCACACGAGATTGCCTAATCATCGTCATTGACAAGCTTGAACGTTGCCTGTATATTTATAGGGCGAATCCTCATGCAAAAAGGGTTCCTCATCCGCTATGAACACACTGCGCTTTGTTATCATCTTTTGCGCTTTGCCCTGGGCGCTTGGCGCTCAGTCGGGCTTTGGCGCCTTGTATCCCGCCACTTCCGGCTTTACGGGCCGCGACGTGTGGGTGCGCGATTACGAATACCGCGTTTACGCCGATCAATTTGATGCCGCGACCAGTACTTTCACCCGTATCGATATGGAAACGGGGCTCGACGGCACGTATTGGGGCTTTTCCGGCCATACCTATGCCGTGCCCTTCGGCGGCAGGATCGTTGTCGACCGCGGCGGCGATTACGTCACGGCCGAGACCTTCGAGGCGGCGCCCGAGGTGCAGAAACTGCGCCTTTCAGAGCGTCAGATGAACGGCCAGCTGGTGTCGCTGCTCGATTATACTTTCCCGGAAGCGGTTTCGATCAGCATCGACCAATTTGTGCTGCCGGTTCCCTATGGCGATTATTTTGTCGCCGGCAGTTACCGCCGCGCCGATGCGCCCCAACTTGCGGTGCCTTTTTTAATAAAAGCCTCCCGTTCGGGTGTGGGTATCTGGCAGACGCCCTTCAACCCGGCCGGCAATACTTTTCACGTCGATGCGCTGATGGCCACACCCGACGGCGGTTGTATCTGGGTGCACAGCGTCGACGGCACGGATCGTTATCTCGAAAAGTTCTCGGGCTCGGGGCAGTCGCTCTGGCGGCAGACGGTGGGCGGCCCCTTGTCGTACCTGTCGCCGCCCGCCGAAGCGCCCGACGGCTCGGTCTGGCTGGGCCGTTTTGACGACCCCATTCCTTCTGCCGGCGGAGATGCCGGCGCGCTGTTGCATTTTGCCACCGACGGTGCGCTGCTGCTCGATCTTCCGCTCAATCCGGTGCTTGGCGCGCATGCCGTTCGTCCGGCTTTGATCGTGCCCATGAGTGATGGCGGAGCCGCGGTATGTGGCGCCCTGAGCCCTGCATTGGGTGTGCCGGCGCGGCCGTTTTCGGCCCGTTTCGATACAGATGGCGCGCTATTATGGGTAAAAAACTGGTTTTTCTTTTCCGAACCACTTACCTGGGCGACGGGCAGGGAAACACCCGACGGCGGCATCGTATGCAGCGGTATGGCGGCCAACCAGGTGTTTTTGCTCAAAACCGGGGCCGAGGGGGGCGCAGGCAACGCGGCGTATTGCGCCAGTCGGGGCGAATTTCCCTGGCACGAATGGATAGCCGGGGTACAGATCGGCGATCTGGATCAGGTTTCGGGCAAATGGTGGTATACCGATCATACCACCGATCTGCCTCCGCTGTCGCTCGAAGCCGGCGCGACTGTGCCGCTCGAACTCACAACGGGGTATAGCTGGGAAACCTTCGACGAATACTGGTCCGTCTGGATCGATCTCGATCGCAACGGCTGGTTTGACAACGCTGCGGAACGGGTGTTTCAGGGCGTACAGCAGCGCCCGCCCAACGGAGTGCCCGCTGCGCAGCTCAGCGGCGTCCTTGTCATCCCGGAGGGCGCAACGCTCGGCCCGACCCGGATGCGCGTCAGTATGCAGCGCGGGGCCTGGCCTTCGCCCTGCGGCGATCTGCCTTTTGGGGAAGTGGAAGACTACGCGGTGGCGCTGACGGATGCAGGGCTTAGGGAACCCGATTGGGCCGGTAAGGATGTCGTACAAGAGGTTCGGGTTTATCCCAATCCGGCCTCCGACTATCTTTTCGTCGAGCTGCGGGCGCCGGCCGGTATCCGCCTGTTTGATGCGCAGGGGAAATTGTGTCTGGAAAAGCAGGGCACAGAGGGGGTTTCCGTGCTTCGGCTCGATCTGCTGCCGGCGGGTATTTACTGGTTGGCACTGAGTCGTCCGGGGGAAAAGACGGCGAGTTGGCCCGTCCATTTGGTCCGCAACTGAGCAGGTAGCGCGGCGGCTTGTTTATTGTTAATTTTTCGGGAAGACGGATGAATTTTCCTTTTTAAAAAGGAATGCCGGCGCGGAAGACGTAGTTTAGCTCGGATGGGAAAACAATAGGGAGCAGGACTGTTTTGAACGAAAACCAGTCTGCTAACCGCATAAAATATCAACACAATCATGTCCGATCCGACCTCCGACCTCCCGGTCGTTGAAAGCCCCCGAATGCCGGAGTACCGCTCCGAGGAAGTTCTGAAAGCCGCCACTGAATATTTTGAAGGAGACACCCTTGCGGCGGGTGTTTGGCTCAATAAATACGCGCTGAAAGATTCGTTTGGCCGCATTTACGAGCGGCACCCCGATGAAATGCACCGCCGCATCGCCAGCGAACTGGCCCGCGTGGAAAAACTGTACGTCAATCCGCTTTCGGAAGACGAAATTTACGAGTTGCTGCGCGACTTTCGCTACCTGGTGCCACAGGGCAGCCCGATGGCCGGTATCGGCAATCCGTTCCAGATTGTTTCCCTGTCCAATTGTTTCGTCATCGGCGTGGAAGGCAGTGCCGATTCCTACGGCGCTATTCTCAAAATCGACGAAGAACAGGTGCAACTCATGAAGCGCCGGGGCGGGGTAGGGCACGATCTCTCGCACCTGCGCCCCAAAGGCCTGCCGGTGATGAACAGCGCCCTGAGCAGCACGGGTATTCTGCCATTTATGGAGCGCTACTCCAATTCGACCCGCGAAGTAGCGCAGGACGGCCGCCGGGGCGCGCTGATGCTCACCCTCTCGGTCCGGCACCCCGATATCGCCAGCTTTGTCGATGCCAAACTCGATAGCACCAAGGTCACAGGGGCCAATATTTCCGTCCGGATCGACGACGCGTTTATGAAAGCCGTGATCGCCGGCGACAGTTACCGCCTGCGTTTCCCCATCGACAGCAAAAAGCCCAAGGTCGAATCGGACATCGACGCCGGCTGGCTTTGGAAAAAAATCGTGCACAATGCCTGGAAAAGCGCCGAACCGGGCATCCTCTTCTGGGATACGGTGCAGCGCGAGGCGGTGCCCGATTGCTATGCAGATCTCGGTTTCCGCACCGTTTCTACCAATCCCTGCGGCGAAATTCCCCTTTGCCCTTACGACAGCTGCCGCCTGCTGGCCATCAACCTCCTCAGCTACGTCGACAAGCCTTTTACGGCCGAGGCCAGTTTTGATGTTGAAAAATTTGCCCGCCACGCCCGCATGGCCCAGCGCCTGATGGACGACATTATCGATCTGGAACTGGAGAAGATCGAGACCATTTTGCATAAAATCGATCAGGACCCCGAGCCGCGTATCGTCAGGGAAACCGAATATTCGCTCTGGCTGAAAATCCGTGAAAAATGCCGCCAGGGTCGCCGCACCGGTATCGGCATTACGGCCGAAGGCGATATGCTCGCTGCCCTGGGCATCCGCTACGGCTCGGAGGAGTCGCTGGAATTTTGTGAAAAATTGCACCGTACCATGGCTCTGGAAGTGTACCGGGGCTCGGTTATGCTGGCCCGCGAGCGCGGCGCATTCCCCATTTACGATGCCAAACGCGAGGAAGAAAACCCGTTTATCCAGCGCCTGCGCGAAGCCGACCCGGTTTTGTACGACGATATGACCCGCTTCGGCCGCCGGAATATCGCCCTGCTGACCATCGCCCCCACGGGTACTACCAGCCTGATGACCCAGACCAGCTCGGGCCTCGAACCGGTATTCCGGATTTCGTACAAACGCCGCAAAAAGGTCAATCCCAACGATAAAAACGCCCGCGTTACGTTTGTCGACGAGGTGGGCGATGCCTGGGAAGATTACCACGTGTTTCACATCCCGTTCAAAAAATGGCTAAAAACCCGCGGCCACGACCCTGAAAAAGCCGCCCAGTTGCCCGAAGAGGAACTTCAGGAACTCATCCGCCAGTCGCCCTGGTACCGCGCCACCGCCGAAGACGTCGACTGGGTGAGCAAGGTGCACTTGCAGGGCCGGGTGCAAAAATGGGTCGATCACAGCATCAGCGTCACGGTCAACGTACCCGAAGATGCCTCCGAGGAGTTGATTGAAAAAATATACCTCAGCGGCTGGGAGGCCGGCTGCAAAGGCATGAC
>JAEUUU010000135.1 GCA_016787345.1 Saprospiraceae bacterium
GAAAGTCGTCGTTTGTACCCCGTTGACCGTGAATACCGCCGACACGATGTTCGCATCGCCAGGCGTGCCCGTCAGGTCGACCGGGTCGGAGAACAGGCAGAAAGCCTGCGACAGATCGGAGGTGATGGCGGGGTTCGGGTAGGCGCAACTGTTGCCAATAGTGAGGGCCACGCCAGCCTGGTTCACAACGGTTACCGTGTAACCGATAGCATCGACGTGAATACCCTGCAACTGGTACATATTATTACCAATAAAAGTAAGGGGCGCGCCGGGCAGGATCGGAGTCGGAGCAGCAGCCGGGGGCAGGCTCGACGTCGAAAAGAGTCCATTAATAGATTGAACCGTCCAGGTTTGGCCGGCTGGCGCATTGACTTTGATCGTCTCGCCGAACTGGCCATTGGTCAGCGTCGTGGCGTTGTTCAGACAGACGCAGGGGTCGCTGATGCTGATATTGCAGTTGAAGGTAGCAATGGAAACCGAACCCGTCATCGCCGTAGAGCAACCGGTTGCCGTTGTCGTGGCAACGACAGTATAGGTACCCACCGTGGTGAACGTACCGAAATTGATCGCATTGCCTGTACCGGCTACCGGGGCGCCGTTGTTGACGTTGTTGATTTGCAACTGATAGTTCACGCCGCTTTGCGAACCGCTCAGACCTACCGGAAGGCCGGGGCCGCCGGCGCAGTAGGAACCGCCGCCGGTTACCGAGAAGAGCGTCGGCAGCGGGTTGACGGTAATCACTCGTGTCGTGGTAGCCGTGCAGCCGTTGGCGTTCGTCACCGTCACGGTGTAAGTAGTGGTGACCGTAGGTGCTACGGTGATCGCGGCCGTCGTGGCGCCGCCAGGGCTCCACAGGTAGGAAGTACCACCTGTTGCGGTGATGGTCGCCGAAGCGCCTACACAAATCGTTCCGTCGTTGTTGGTCGTACCCGAAGTTTCTGCCACCGTTGTACCGGGCGTCGGCAGGGCATTTACAACCAGGGTCGTAGTAGCCGAAGGACGGCAGGTCGGGTCAACCGGAGTCGGCGTCAGAACCGCGTACACGAAATATGTACCGGACGCGGCAAGCGAAGCCGTGGCCGAGGCGGTCGTGCCGCCGCCACCGAGGCTGCCGTTCGGCACCGTGGCCAGCACCGTACCGCCGGTGTAAGGCGTTGCGGTTGCAGCAGGGAAGTGTTTGAAGATAATGCCGTAGGTATTGCCCATGTTGGTCAGCCCCGTCGAATTCATCGTAAACGTGGCATTGACGCAAGTCGGGTTCGGAGTCACGCTGACATTCGGAATTGTCGGACACACGTCGCAGCCGCCGGGGCCGGTCAGGTTGTAAGAGGCCGAAGCCGTGCAACCGGTGACCGTGTTGGTTACTGTGACGTTATAGGTGCCTACGATCAAGCCTGAACGGTCTTCCGGATCGTTGGTGCCGGGGAGGTCGGACCAGTTCACGGTGTACGTACCGCCGTTGGTCACCGTCAGGTCGATGGCGCCGTCGGCAGATACGCAGGTGGTGGGCTGTGTCAGGGTAGCGTTGAGCGTCGGCGAAGGGTTCACCGTGATGACCTGACTCAACACATCAGTGCAGGTACCGTTGGTGACAATTACGTTGTAGATCGTCGTGATCGTGGGCGTTACGGTGATCGATGCCGTTGTAGCGCCGCCCGGGCTCCACAGGTACGTACCGCCGCCGGCAGCCGTGAGAACCACTTGCGAGCCGGAGCAAATCACGCCGTCGTTGGGCGTGCCCGAGCTTTCAGAGATCGTGAGCGTCGAGTTCGGATTGGTAAACTCGTCGGCGCCGATGTCCGGGATAGAACCATTGCGCGACTGGCAGTCGATATCCGTCGTAACCGAAACCGGAGCGCCGCCGCCGTCGAGGCATTGGTTGCTGGTGGTAACGAGGTGGAGATCCGTGGTGGAAACGAAGTTCGGTTGTACCGAGAACGAGTTGGCGTCACGCCCCGTTTCCGTTTGCCAGTTAGCCAGCGTAGTACGCACCGGGCCGGCAGCAATGCCGCCAACGACAGCGACATGATAAGAGCCCGGACCAGGGCCGGCCGAATAAAGATCGTTGTTGTCGGAAATCAGTCCGGCGTAGTTACCCGAAGTACCGGAGTAAGCCAGGGCAATAGCAGTATGGCGCTGAGTTGAAGTACCATTCGCAGCTTGTGTATTGCTCAGGATGTTGTTGCGGATATTCAGGTTGCTGGGAGCCGCATTATTCGTAACGGCTAATGCAGCCGATGCGACAGAGGCGTTGGAGACACCTGTAATATTTCCCTGCATCGACACGGTGTTGTAGAACACATTGATCGTGGAACCAATGCCACCGCCAAGTGCGATACCGGCGCCGTAGTCGCTCGCGGTACCGTTGGCCGCAACCCCCGAAATCATGTTATTGGCAATCAAAGAAGTGCCCGAAGACGTAGCAGCCAAAGCAATCCCGACGGCAGAGAATGAGCCGGAGTTGACCACCGAACCGATGATGTTGTTGGTGATGGTTACATTGGTACACTCGTTGCCGGCAAAGGTTGTTACGCCAAAACCGCTGTGTAAAAAGCCTGCATTGATACCCACTACGTCGGGGGAGCTGGGTTGCGACATACCGGAAATATTGTTGCCGGAAATGACGATACCGTCTTCAAACGTAACAAACACACCGCCGGTCCCCAGGTTGGTCGGAGCAGGCGTATTCATCAGGTTCTGGTTGATGACGTTGCCGGTATTTTTGTTAAATGCGCTGTTGCCCTGCGAAATGATGCCGTACTGCGCATTGCTGATATTGTTGTTAATGAACGAGTTGTTGTTGTTGTTTGTACCCAGGCTGGCTGTACCGAGGGCCGGGCTGGCGGAGCCGATGCCGCAAAGCGTCTGGGCCGGACCGTTACCCGAGATGTTGCAGTTGATCACCTGGTTGTTGCTCGCGCCGTTGGCGGTCGAAACCACGTTTTGCAGCCAGATGACCGCGCTTGTGGTGCTCGTGCTGGTGTTCGTGAGCGTCAGGTTGCGCGTAGCGGCCGAGGGCGGGCAGATGCTGTTGGGCGTGCTGCCGTTGCTGCCATTAATAATCACCCAGTCGGCGCCGTTGAGCACGATCAGGCCCGTAGCCGAAGTGCCGGAGATCGTGGCGCTGTTGCCGGCGGCCGGCTTGATGGTCAGCGTGTTGGTCGAACTGGCGTAGATGTTGGAATTGATCGTGATCGGGAACGTCTCGCCGGGATACGTGGCATCCGTGAGGCTGAACAAGACCGGGCCGGCGATGCAGCGGGTGTTGTAATCGGCCACTGCCGCGGTAAGAGTAGCATAGTTGCCGCCGACGCCTACCGTATAAGTGCCACTGAGAGAAGCCGTCACGGTCATGCTGTTGGGCGTAACCGGATGCGTGGTCACGGTATTGACATCGGTCGCTACGACGCCGCCGGCGTTGGAGCCGACGTTGCCGAGGTTGTCCTGGGCAATCACGTAATAATCGACGATATCGCCGTTTGCGACGCCGCCCATATCGGCGACGACGATCGTAAAGTTCCAGGTGCTGTTGGTTGCGCCACCGCCGGCCAGAACGCCGGGGCGGGAGAACCAACTGCCCGCATTTTTGCGGAAGTAGATGCGCGGGATCAGCACACCGGCGAGCGGGATACCCGTGCCATCGGTGATGTTGACGCCATTCAAAACAAAATCATTCGTTCCGCAGGCGCCGATGAGCGGCGTGTAGCCGATGCCCGGAGGCGCTACGTCGGAGAGCAGGAAGTTACCGGCGTCGGCGCCGATGTCGGTCGGCGTCAGCGAAGCGCGGGTCTGGCCGTCATAATCGGTCGTAACTGCCGCGACAGGCTGGCCGGCTGCTTCCACCACGGTAGGCGTAGCGGCCTGGATGTGCAGGTCAACCGAGGCGGAGTTGCCGGTCGGATTGATGTATTGCGGGTTGCCGCTGACGCTCTGGAAGTCGTTGCCGGTCGCGGTGCGCCAAGCGCCGATTGTGGCCTGGTCGGTAGCATTGTACAGACCGATAAAGCCGCCCGTGCCGGTGACGAAGAGGTTGTTGTAGTTGCTGGCAACGCCGGCGGGATTGGCAGCAGTACCGCCAAATGCCATGGCGTAGTGCTTGCCCGTACCAGCGCCGTTGGAGCGCGCATTGAAGAAAATATTGCTGGTATAGTTGCGCGCGCCGGTCGTCACCGTACTGTTGAAAGCGAAGGTGTTGGTCGCGCCCGCGCTGACGCCCGATCCGCCGATGTACACGCTGTTGAAACGCACGTTATTGTTGCCCGCGCCTTCGAAAATACCGATCATTCCGTATCCGCTGGTGATATCGGCGCCGGTACCGTCCACACCAAGGCGCACCATGTTGTTTTCAACATTGCTGCTGCCGCCGGCCAGGAAGATACCCGCGGTCGTTCCGGCATTGGTGGTCGTCGCCATGGTAAGGCTGTGCACGAGGTTGCGTGCCACGAGGTTGTTCGTGACCAGCGGATGAACAATCACAATACCGCCCACATTGGTGGAGACGGCTGGATTGGTAGCTGCCAGGTTGCGAACGGTGTTTTGTTGAACGATGTTCGTGCCGATAGTGGCATTGTTGCCGTTCGTCTGAATACCGTTCAGGGCGAAATTTGCCGAGTTACCCGTACCAGAGCTCAGGTTTTGCACCGTGTTTCCCGTCAGCGTAAACGTACCCGTGAGGCTGCCGGTACCCGTACCGCCCTGCGCCAGAATGCCCCACAGAATATTCCCTGTGCCACTATTGGTAGAGGTGATGTTGGAAATGGTGTTGTTGGTAATAACCTGGCCCAAGGCCGTAGAGAAAGATACGATACCAAAGCCCGCGCTGTTGCCATCCATCGTAATGCTGTTGGCAAGAGTGGTGCTGCCGATGGTATTGCCCGTAACGATATAGTTATGGTTGACTGCCGTACCCTGAATAGAGATACCGCGAATGGTACCCGGCGTAGCCGGTGCGCCGGTTACCGTCAGACTGATACCGCCGATGCTGTTGTTGCTGATGGTGGAGGTATTGGTCGGAGTGGAGCCGCCGAGAATGATGCCGTTAAATACGAACGTCGTGCCGGCGTTGGATGTCACCACGATACTGTTGTTGGCTGTCAGGCTGCCGATCGTGTTGTTATTGACCAGGAAATTACCCTGGCCGAGCAGCAGCGCGCCGTTGAAGTTGGTCGCGTTGGACGTGGTCAGGTTGATGTTCTGGATGGTGTTGCCCTGCACGAGCGAAGTGCCGGCGCCAACCGTCATGTTGACGGCGCGGAAGTTGCCCGCGCCGGTCAGAGTCATGGCAGTGCCGCCGCACGAGGGCGCAGAACCGCCGATGAAGTTGTTGGTAATCGTAAAATAATTACCCGTGGTGTTGGGTATGTTAATGGCACTGAACTGAAGAGTCGAGAGAGTACGGGCAACGGTCTGATAAAAACTGTTTCCCGTAATCGTCCAGTCGGAATTGGCCGTGGTCAGCTGAATCCCCAAAGAGGTGCTGGTAGAAAGGAACCAGTTGTAGATATTACAGTTCGAGACCGTATTGTTGCTGTTGAACTGCGCAAGCGTGGTGCTCGTGCCCGAACTGTAAATACAGTTGGTCGGCGTGGTGGCGCCATCGTGCACATCGCAAAACTCGATCAGGTTGTTGTCGTTGCCGGTCGTGCCGGTCGTGGTGCTGAACAAGATAACACCGCTCGTCGTGGAGGTGTTCACCCCCTGCACGTCGCAGTAACGGATGATGTTGTTGGACGCGTCGTTGATCAGGCGGATGGCCTGGCCAGTGGTGCTGGTGTTGGAAACAACCAGGCCTTTGGTCGTGCCGGCGCCGCCGGGGCGGCCGTCGATACGCCACCAGTTGCCGTTGTTGAAATCGATGGTCGGGCCGGCATTGGCGCCGGTGATCGACAGCAGCGGAGCGCCGGCTGCCGGACGAATCGTCACCGTGTTGACAGACGAGGGGGCAGCGCAGGCAGCATTCGGTCCGAGTGTGATCGGGAAAGTCTCCGATGCGCTGGTGTACAAATTATTGAGTTCGAGGATTACCGGGGCGCTCACGCCGCGTGCGTTGACGTCGTTGACGGCGGCCGTCAGCGTCAGGTAGTTACCACCCGTACCCACCGTGTAAGTACCGGCCATCGGCGTCAGGACAGGCGCAGAGGCCGTCAGCGAAATATTGTCGATGGCGATCGGAGGAGAAGTACCCAGCGAACCGTCATTTTTCCAGGTAAAAATCAGTCGCCAGGTAGCCGGCCCCGAGCAGTTGCCGATAAGGGAAGATGGAATACTCAGGTTGGCCGTTTGCACCGAGCCTACGTTCCAGAACTGACCCAGCGTGACAGCCGGCGCGGCCAGCGCACCCGTGCCCAGCGATGATGTAGTTGCCGTAGGCGTATAAGTCGTGGGCGCTACGCTGACCATAAGCGCATCGAAACTCGACGTTTCACCCAAAGCCTGCCAGTTGAAGGAGAGGTTGATAATGGACTGGCCGGCAGGGAACGTAACGTCGCGCCAGAAATGCACCACCGAAGTATTCGAGTTGGTGTAAGCCCAGCTCGTTCCACCGTCGTTTGTGACAAATGCCGAGCGGTTGCTGAAACCGGGCGGTACGGTACCGAGCACCCAGGTATTGAGGGCAGCGCCGTTGTCGATCGACCAGCCGTTGGCGGCGAAGGTCGTGCCGTTTTCGAAACCACCCTCTGCAGCGGGGTTGATCAGCTGCGCCGAGGCCTGCTGGCTGAATGCCAAAAACGCCAATCCCAGCAGTGTGGGCAAGGCGTTGCGCAGCGCGCTATAGCAGCGATTGGAAATAGCGTATAATTCTTTCATGAGAATTAAAGAACAGAATTAAAAATGAAATCTAGAGAAGGATGGGCTGCTTACTGGCCCGATGCGGGAACTGCCGTCGGGATATCGACGCTTGTCAGTTTCTCCACCAACTGATCAAAGTACTGGCGGAAAAGACCCTCATGCATATACTTGATTTCTGCATCGTTGGGCGCTTCTTCCATCACTTGTTTGAAACTGTTGATAGCAATCACGTGCATGGGATCGCCGCCAGGCAAATCATTTTCCATGTACGAGAGCAGGCGATCGTAAGCCTTGTAGGTGGCCTTGTCGACAACTTGAACGCTGGGATCGGCGATCAACGGGGCAAAAACCGAGTGCTCCGCTGTAAGGGTGGCGGAGACTTCGGCATTTGCTTTCCAGTGCTGAGCCGCAAGATCTTCAGCGGAAGGTAAAATGCTCGTTTGAGCCAAGAGGGAATCAGCGCTCGACAGTCCTAATGCTAAAACAAGCAGAACGGTCATCCGAATTAATTGTACACGGATAGGCGCACAAGATTCAAAGTAATTAGTCCTCATCATTTCACGAGTTGTGATTACGGGTAAAGGATGGATTGATATCAAAGAAAAAGTATTTTTACTGCAAGCACTGCCAGTCAAGCATCAGGAGAATCTGTCTGGACAAATCTGATCAACTTGATCTGACAAATAAAAAGAACCAACCCGGCCCTGTGGTAGGACCGCTTAGTAAGTTTTTGAGAAATGACCCTTTGGTGCTTGCTGAGTGCCGGATAGGGAAGTTGTCGTACAGACAAGTCGGCGGCTAAAAGGTAGGAGGAGCCAAAGCAGTCATGAGATTATAACGGATGATCGGATTATAAAAAGCAGCGACAAAAGTAGATTTTTCCAACAATGTCAACTGTCCGCCGCGTTTTTTTTCGACCAAATTGTCCAGTTGGCAAAAATTAATTTTAAAACTTAGGGGCATCTGGAACATTTTCCCTGCCCAACCCTCACTCTCCCAACAATTTATACAAACGCAGCATCTCAAGATCCTGCCTTTGCAAATAATCCTCCGCCCGGTACTCCACCGGCCAGTCGGGCAGTACGCCGCGCCCGCGTTGCGGCCGGTCGATCTCGTAGCGCACGTAATTGAGCGGGAAACGCACCTTGATCCGGGTATTGGGCAACACCAGTTGGGGGTACCCGCCGCCGCAGTTGCCGGTTTCGCAGCCGCCGGTTTCGACACCGATCACCGCGGCGCCGCCCTTGTACTTCAGATAACTGGCCGCCATACTCGCCGAGGAGAACGACCAGCCGTTGGCCAACACGTACACTGCTCCGTCAAAATTGTGTTTGCGGTAAGGCTTGAAACGCCGCTTCCGGATTTTCAAATCGCCCTTTCTGTGGTGTCGGTACCCCGGAAACACGTCCATTTTCAGCCAAACCAGCCCTTTCATGGCCTTCGCTTTGCAATTGAAAAACCGCCCCATCCGCACGTTCCGGCGCCGTTCGTACTGGTAGGCGGCCGGCTCGTCGAGGATGTACCCGAGCATCATTTCCAGATTGCCCAGGTTGCCGCCGGTATTGTACCGAACGTCGACGGCCAGGTGTTTGATCTGCTCTTTTTCCAGCCAGCGGAAGGTTTTTTTGTAAAAACGCCGATAGTGCCGACCCGGAAAACTGCCGAGTTGCAGGATCGCCAGGTCGGGGTAAAGCGTATCGCGGTAAAGCGCCATGTCGCCCTTCCGGAAAACAGGCTTCGGCGTGTTCGGATTGCCGCTTCGGACGCTTTGCAAAGCGAGTATCTCCTTGCGGGGCCTCGACGCCAGGCGGCGCTGCTCCGTTCGCCCGTCGGGCCATACCAGTTCGACCCGGTTTGCCTTGGGCGTGCCGAACAGGAGGCCGTAATTGCGCGCGAAAAACACGGACGCCGACACGTCGCGAAACGGATCGGAATACCCGTCGCCAAAAGCGATCAATCGACCCACCGCGGTCACCGTTCGGGCGGGTATGCCATTGATGCCGCGCAGTTCCGCGCCTTTCCAGGAGAGCGTGTCGCCTGCGTAATCTCTCAGAATAAAAGCCTGGTCGCCAACCACTTGAACGGTAAGGGGAAGCACCTCCGTGTCCTCGTCGTAAAACGGCGTTTCCACCGAAGTATGTCCGTCGCGGACCTGCGCCACGGCCAGGCGGACCATCAACTGCGCCTGTTCCCACGACATGGAATCGGCCGGCAGGCGATCGCGCAGTTTTTGAAAAAAAGCGTCCATCGAGTCGCGCGAGGTGTATTTGAACACGCCCGGATGGCCGCGATAAAGGGCCGCTTGCAAAAAATCGAGGTCGGCCCGTACTTCTTCGGGGGTAAATACCCGGCGCTTTTGCGCCCCGGCAGCGAGGGGCAGACACAGAGCAACCGCGAGCAGGACAGCGAGGAGGTTTTTCATGCGGCAAAAATGACCAATTCGGGCAAAAGGGCAGATTACAAATTCGATGTGTCGCGTACTGGCTTTTGCACCATCCGGTTTGCAGGCGCCCGGGACTACATTTGGCCAGTGATTCAGACACTCAAAACTTAACTAACTAACCAACTTTATGCGCTACCTATTCCTTTTGCTCGCCGCAGGGGCAGTGGGCCGGCTATCGGCTCAGCAATGGCTGCCCAACTACCTTTTCGTCCCGTTGGAAACCCGCGTCTGCCCCTATGATTCCAACATCGTAATCCAGCAACCCTCCAACTGGGAAATCTACCAGACCACCAACGGTTTCTGGGACGGCCCCCGCGATTCGTCCGTTTGTATTTCCGCCTACACTACCGTCCCCTGGAATGCACAGATCGACCTGGGGCAGATCAACCCGCAGGAGCCGCTTTTTGTGCGTTCGCTGCTGGATTCATTTGTTTCGGACCCGGTTTATCTGCTGCCCAATTTTCAGTATGCCATTGTAAGCAACACAGCATTCTTGCCCGATACCTTGCCGCTCCGGTTCGGAACGGATTGCCCCGAGGGGCTCTGTACGGGTGTCTGGCTGGGCGTTTCCATCCCCGACTCGGCAGGCAATACCGCTGCCGCGATGCGCTGGCACTCCGGTATGCCAACCGGCTACTACAACCCGCCGAACATCAGCGCCTGCCTGCCGACTGAGTATTTTCCGGATCAAAGTCTACGGCAATTCATACTGAAATTCAGTTTTGATACCCTGGCAAATCTGGACGGTTACACACTGGAACTCCAGAGCGCCCAGGTGGAGCCGCTTTGGTTCCCGCCGAATTACCTCAGCGCCGTTGTCGCGGAGCCTTTCAACTGGAACGGCAGTTTTTACGAAGTGCCGATCGCCCAGACCTCCGATGGATGGAATGATATCAATTTTCTTGCATTACACGACGATACGAGCTATCCCGACGCCCTTCATCCGACCTGGATCGAATTCAGGCCAGAGCCGAATACAGAAACCCCGCAAACCATCGCCCTGAACGTCGAAATGTATCAAACCCTTGAATTTCAACCTTTTACCTATATCCGCGGTGCTTTGGTCGAGGGCAGCGACTCGATTCGCCACACGGCAGTTTTGGAAAACAACGGGGGCAACTGGTGTATCAACTGGCTCGACGTCATCTTCGGCGGCGTCGACGAGTACCGGCACAACGGCGGCTCGGTGGAAGTGAACAACCCTGTGTCGTGCCTTCAGTTTCGCGACCAAAGCACCCTTCGCATCGGGGAAGACGCCGTGCTCGACTATGGCAACCGCGGCGCCGGTATGCTCGCCTTTTGCGGCGGCGCCCGCATCGTGCTGGAGCCCGGCGCTACGCTCGAACTCGATGCCATGCTCCAGATCTCCGATTGCAGCGCCGACGGCAACGCACCGCCGGTAGTGGTTGAACTGCATCCGGGCTCTTTGTTGCGTTTTTCCGAAAATGCCTGGCTGACCAACCGTTTTGCGCCCGACATGCGCCTTGCCGTGCACCTGCTTGGCGGCACGCTCGACGACTCGGCTTTGTCAGTCGGGGAAAAAGCGCTGATCGAGCGTGTTTACCCCGAAGCCAGCCCGGATTTTGGTCAAAATATTCAACTGAGCCCCAACCCTTTTTCACACACCCTGAACGTACAATACACCGCCGGGCAGGCGGAAAAACTGAATGTCCGCTGGATCAACCCGGCGGGGCAAACGGTGGCGCAGGAAGTTTTTTCCGCGCAAAAAGGCATCAATGTCTGGGAAATGCGTCCGTCGATTGCCGACGGGTTTTATTTCGTGCAAATGGAGTCGGCCTCGGGGCGTTGCGTCCGCAAGGTGGTCAGAACAGGGGAATGAGGGCGAATCAGTTGGCGGAGAACGCCGGCGCCATGGGTTGGGCGGCGTTGTAGAAGGTCAGCTCGCTGATGCGCACTTTCATGTAACGTGTGAGCGGCAGGCTCGATACCATTTCCATCAATTCGGCTTCGGAAGGGGCGGCAAAAACGGCCCAGAGTTTGGCATCTTCGAGAGAAAGGGCGTAGTTGAGGATTTTGCCCTCGCTCAAAAGGCGGTTGACGGCCTTGCGCTGCTGAGGGATGCGGCTGACAAATTCTTCGGGCAGATCGTGCGGAAGCGTAAAATCTACCATGTATTGGTTCAGACTACTGCTACTGTCCATGTCAGAGAGAGGTAGGTATGGTGTTCGGAACAAAAAGAAACGGATTAAAGACGCACTTCGGGCCGTTTCGTTGCGGCCTTCTTTCAAAAATCATGCAAAGTTTCAGAAAAAGCCCGCCAATTGTCAAATCGGCGGGCTTTTTTTAACAAAAAGGAAATTTTGGCAGTCGCTTTTACAGGTTGATACCCAGGGCTTTCAGGGTTTCGTAGTCGATATTTCCTACGGGCAAACCCTTGTCTTGCTGAAACTGGATGAGCGCCGATTTGGTGCGACCGCCCATGTTGCCGTCGGCCGGACCGGGGTCGTAACCGGCTTTTTTCAGGGCTTCCTGAATTTGCTTGACGGAGTAATTCGTGATTTTTTCGTCGCACACCACCTCACGCCACTCGGTAAAACCGCCGGGGCGCACCAACACCTGTTTGGTCAGCGGGATATATTGAGGAGGCGTTTCTTCAAAGCGGGTAACGCCGGGTTTGAGGCGTTTGACCTCCATGGGCTTTATTTCGGCAGGGATGTCTTCTTCCCGCAGCGTAGCGGGGTTTTTCAGCACGTATTTGGTCACGGTAATCGTCTCGGCGGGCACTTCTTCGATACGGACGGGCGCCGGGGTAGCCACTACCTGGCCGGCGACAACCTTGTACTCCACCGGCAGTTTTTCGCGCGCTTCGGCGGGAGTTTTGACCACCCGTTTGGTGATCGTGCGGGTTTCGGCAGGCACGGTTTCCTGGCGGGCTTTGGCGGGCGATTTTAATCGCTGGACGCTGCGTTTACCCTTTTTGGCCGGCACCTCGATGGGTACGATGCAATCGTTGCCGGGCTGGCCGGAATCGGGGCACCCGAGGTACACTTTGCGGGTATACGTCTGATACTCTGCGGGGATTTCGACGAGGCACCACACCAGGCAATCGTCGGGATTGGCCTGCAGGCAATTGGCGTCGGCCTTTTTGCGCACCCATTTGAGAGAGGCTGGCCGAATCTCGGCGCGGTCGGTTACCGTCTGGTATTGCGGTTCGAGGATTTTGTACTTGGTGTAAGCGGGTTCGATTTCGTATTCTTCTTCCACCGTTTCCCACACCGGCGGATCGACGACGATACGCACGTGCTCGGGTTTGATGACAAACTGCTCCTGCACGGTCGTGTATTCGGCGGTAATGGTGACGTTGCGCTGGGTGCCGGGTTTCATGCGGGCTTTACCGCCCGTGGTGTCCCATTCGGCGGTGGTGGCGTAGTAACGTTTGGACGGCTCTTTTACCACCACCTCTTCTTTTACCGTGTCAAAAACAGCCGCTACGGGGGTCAGTTTTTGCGCAGCGGCTTTGACGACTACGTTTTCCGTCACCGTCTCGAATTCGGGGGGCTGCGGGATGGCCATCAGGTTGCCTTTCTGGATTTCCAGTTGCTGATTGACCGTTTCGTAGCGGTCGGGGATGAAACATTTGGCGTAACACTTGCCCGGCTGGGCATTGGGAGGGGCATCGCCGGGCTGGGCAAACAATCCGGCAGTAAAGAAGAAGAGGAGGATTGGGAGGAAAACTTTCATACAAAGGGTCGGTTAAACTGATTGAGCCAATTCCAATTGGTTTGTTCGGCTTGTTTGGCCCCACCCCCAACCCCTCCCCCCATGGGGAGGGGAGTAGATATCAAGTCAAATGGCATAACATATTTGACTGGGGCGATATCAACTCCGTATCGGCTCCCCTCCCCATGGGGGGAGGGGTTGGGGGTGGGGCCCAAAGGGTCGGACAAACCAATACTATCTCATCGGGCATTTTTCGGATAACAAATAAAATATTTCGTCACCCACTGGGTGTAAACGGGCACATCGGAGCATTCGGTAATGGGGCGGACGCGGCCGTTGTTGAAACGGATTTTGATGGCTTCCCGGGCATCGTCGTAAGCGCGGTTGCTTTCCTTGCCTTCATACACGAGGTATTCGACCGGAGCATCGGGGTAAAGCCGGGCCACGTTCTGACGGATGGCGTCGGCATAAGCCTCCGAAACAGGGGTGTTGTGCCATTCGAGGCGAAAAAGACGCCGGTCGAGCAAGCCTCGGGAGAGCAGCGCGAGGACAAAATCGTCGGCTTCGGCCCACACTTTCAGAGCGGCGGCAAAATCGGTATCGTCGAGGCGGGAAAAACGGGTCAGCAATTCGTCGGGAGGCGTTTTTTCTTCGGTATCGCGGTACAAAAACCAGCCCAGCGCAGGCGGAATATCGGCAAAACGCACGCCCCCGAGCGCCAGTTCGCGTGCGCGGCGCAAGGCGCGGATGAGCATTTGTTCGGCAGCCACGCCGGTTTTGTGCAGGTACACCTGCCAATACATCAGGCGGCGGGCAATGAGGAATTTTTCCACGCTGTAAATGCCCTTTTCCTCCACCACCAGTTCGCCGTCGTGTACGGCCAGCATTTTGATGATGCGGTCGTACCCGATCACCCCTTCGCTCACGCCGGCAAAAAAACTGTCGCGGTTGAGGTAATCCATGCGGTCCATGTCGAGCTGACCGGAGACCATCTGATGCAGGAATTTTTTTGAATAACGGTCGGTAAAAATAGCGATCGCCAGGTCGAGCCGTCCGCCGAATTCGCGGTTGAGCGCCTCCATGAACATCAGGGAAATATCCTCGTGATGCAGATCGATCAGGGTATGTTCGAGGGCATGAGAAAAAGGGCCGTGCCCGATATCGTGCAACAAAATAGCGGCGCTCACCGCTTCGGC
>JAEUUU010000185.1 GCA_016787345.1 Saprospiraceae bacterium
GTAGTGCCGTAATAATCGAGGATGAGAATGGTATTACCGGCAACTAGGAAAGGATGACTGGACGATGGCAGCCAATCCTGACCGATAGCATCGAAAGGAACAGAATCGGACAGTATTTGCCAATGATGGGCGGCATCGATGGAACGATAGATTCTGTTTTCCAGACTCAAAGCATATATCCGACCTGCATCAAAGACATAACTGTATGCGTTTGCTTCAAATTGGTCGTACAAGGCCTGTGGTTGCTCGAATACGGCCCCTCCATTGTTAGAACGCTGAAACGGAGCAGAAAAATCATGAAAATCTGCATAGGCAAATACTTTATCGCCTGCGAGATCCAATTGGGGAAAATTATAAAACGAACCAAATCCTTCCAGCGCTGACGGAGACCACGACAAGCCGCCGTCAGTCGAATACCAGGGCGAACTGCCGTCAGAAATGATCAGATTGTCGCCGTTTTTAACAATGTCAGTAAACCCATTCCAGTCCAATCCCGGCGCATCCGGATTATAGGGCAGCAACTGCCAATTTTCTCCGACTGCATCAACCTGAAAAATCCCCCCGTGCGCCGCTGTGAACAATACTCCATCACTCTGGTGAAGGCGGTTGCCGCCGCTGGCCTCAATGCCGTTGTTGACTGGCGTCCAGTTACTTCCGTCATCACTGCTGCGGAATACGCCGGATATCGCGCCGCCAATCAACATAACACTGCCAATCGAGACGCCGGAATAAGCCGGAAGACCGGGCAGGTCCAGGTAATCTTGGTCCCAACTCAATCCCAGATCATTTGAAACCAGCAACTGGTTGATTTTTAAGCCAATCAGTTTCCCATCATGCCAAAAAACCTCATATACCTGATCAAAACCGGTCCCGATATGATTGACCCAGTTTTGGCCAAAATCATCCGACACCCAACAACCCTGGTTGGCATTTTGCAAAAATGCAAAGCAATAATTTTCGTGCAGCAGTATGTCAATCACGTTGCCTGTAAAGTTGAGCAAAGTATCCCAGTTAAATCCACCGTCGGTCGACTGTACGATGCACCCCAGCCGGTTACCTACCAGCCGTTGCCCTTCGCTACGCAAATGACTGACTGACTTTTTCACCGTGTAATCCCAACTCGCTCCGTGGTCGGCACTGCGGTACACACCTTTCGAATCGCTGCCGTACAAGTAGCCGTTTGAAACAAACATTTCCTGAAAAGTCATGGAATCTGGATAGGAGTTATACGACCACGACTGCCCGAAATCGTCGGAATAGGCGATACGCCGTTCGGGGGTCGGATAAGCCAGCAGGTATATTTCCGGTCCTTGAATGCAGCTTTTAAGGATAATAAATCCGGGAGGCGTCGGCAGTAAAGTCCAGTTTTCGCCGGCATCACCCGTCCAATACATTTCTCCACCCATGTTCGCTACCACGGTATCGCCGCTGGTAATCAATTTGCTCACCGACCCGCCGGGCAAGCCGCCCGTCCGCGTCCATTGTGCATTGGATATTTGAGGCAAAAAGAACAATAACAGGCAAAGCAGATGTTTCATCATTGGGAACGGGATTTGAGAAGCTGAGCAAAAAGCGGTTAAAAATAGCATTTTTATGAAAATGTCTCCCCGGCCATTTGCCGGGAAAGCATGACCTTTGCGCACTCAAAAGACGCAGCGGCGTGCCCAAACGCGTCTTTCCGCCCCGCCAATCCTCTCATTTTCGAATCCTCGAACCTACACCACTCATGTCCGCCAAACCACTGATCAAATATTCCAAAAAAGGCTTCGACCAAAAGACCCTGCTCCACCTCTACCAACAGCTGCTTCATCCGCGGCTCATCGAAGAAAAAATGCTCAACCTGCTCCGGCAGGGCCGCATTTCCAAGTGGTTCAGCGGCATCGGCCAGGAAGCCATCGCGGTGGGCGCCGCCTGCGCGCTGGAGAAAGACGAACTGATTTTTACCATGCACCGCAACCTGGGCGTTTTTACCGCCCGGGAAATGCCGCTCGACCGCATGTTTTGCCAATGGCAGGGCAAACGCCTGGGCTACACCAAAGCACGCGACCGCTCCTTCCACTTCGGCGCCATGGAACACGGCATCGTGGGCATGATCTCGCACCTGGGCCCCCAACTCTCGCTGGCCGCCGGCGTAGCCCTCGCGCACCGGCTCCGGAAAGAAGGAAAAGTCTCCCTGGCTTTCACCGGCGAAGGCGCCACCAGCCAGGGCGAATTCCACGAAGCCCTCAACGTCGCCTCGGTCTGGAAGCTGCCCGTCATTTTCATTATTGAAAACAACGGCTACGGCCTCAGCACCACCGCCAACGAACAATACGCCTGCAAAGACCTGATCGACCGCGCCGCCGGATATGGCATGCGCAGCGCCAAAATTGACGGCAACAACATCCTGGAAGTGTACGCCACGATTCAAAAAATCGCCGCCGAACTCCGCAAAAAACCGGAACCCTTCCTGCTCGAATGTATTACCTTCCGTATGCGCGGACACGAGGAAGCCAGCGGCACGAAATACGTCCCCAAAGCGCTCATGGACGAGTGGGCCGCCAAAGACCCGCTCGACAACTACGAACGCTGGCTGTACCAGGAAGGTCTGCTCGACGAAAAAACGGCGGAAAACCTCCGCAAATCCTACAAAAAAACGATTCAGGACGCCGTCGAGGTGATGTTCAACGAACCCGAACCTGTACCGGATACCAACGAGGAACTAAACGACGTGTACGCCCCGGCGCCCGCCCCGACTCCCGCGCCGGCCAACGGAGCAGTGCAGGAACTGCGCTTTATTGACGCTATTTCCGACGGCCTGCGCATGGCCATGCAAAAACACCCCCAGCTCGTACTTATGGGGCAAGACATCGCCGAATACGGCGGCGTATTCAAAATCACCCAGGGCTTCGTGGAAGCCTTCGGCAAAGACCGCGTGCGAAACACTCCGCTCTGCGAATCGGCAATCGTCGGTATCAGCCTGGGCCTCAGCCTGAAAGGCATGAAAAGTATGGTGGAAATGCAGTTTGCCGACTTCGTCACCTGCGGCTTCAACCAGATCGTCAACAACCTGGCCAAACTCCACTGGCGCTGGGGCCAAACGGCCGACGTGGTCGTGCGGATGCCCACGGGCGGCGGCACCGGCGCCGGGCCGTTTCACTCGCAATCCAACGAGGCATGGTTTACCCACGTGCCAGGCCTCAAAGTCGTATTTCCCAGCACACCGCACGATGCCAAGGGGCTCCTGCTCGCCGCTTTTGAAGACCCCAACCCGGTCATGTATTTTGAGCACAAAGCCTTGTACCGAAGCGAAAGCGGGCCCGTACCCGAAGGGTATTACACCGTGGAAATAGGCAAGGCCCGCCAGGTGCAGGAGGGCGACCAGTTGAGTATTCTGACCTACGGACTGGGCGTGCGCTGGGCCCAACTGGCGGCTTCCGAACTGGGTATTTCCGCCGATATCATCGATTTGCGCAGCCTGGTTCCGCTCGACTATGAGGCCATCGCCCGCTCGGTCAAAAAGACCAACCGGGTACTCATCCTGCACGAAGACACACTTTTCGGCGGCATTGGCGGTGAAATAGCAGCCTGGATCTCCGAAAACCTCTTTGAGCACCTCGACGCGCCCGTGTTGCGCGCGGCCAGCCTCGATACGCCGGTACCATTTGCCATTCCGCTGGAACAAAACTTTTTCCCGCTGGAACGTATGAAGGATCAGTTGAAAAAATTGCTGGCTTACTGAGCGCCGTACCATTTGCGCAACACCGCTTCCGCCGCTTTCCCCTGGGGCGTATAATCGCGCTCCGGGTAGCCCTCGTGTCCGCGCATGTTGGGAAACCATTTCCACAAAAAGCCGCCGCCCCACCAGTCTTCGCGGCAATACGTGGAAAACAGCGCCTCGTAACAATTGGCCTGCGCCTGCTCGTTGATATTGCGTTGTTCGATGCCGCGCTCCAGTTCCCAGTTGCGCCAGCCGCAGCTGTCGACGCTCAGGTAGCCGAACTCAGTGAATAACACCGGCTTGTTGAGGCTTTTGGAAAAATCGCGCAAGCGGGCGGCGATGGGCTGCCAGGCTGTTTTCAGTTCGTCGACAGAAGGTGTTTTTTGTTGCACCAGCGGAAAATATCCGCCCAGACCGATATAATCCAGTTCTGACCAAAACGGCACCCGCGACCAGTCGTCCCAGTTGGCCGAATAGGTCAGTTTGCCTTTGTATTCGGCCCTGATCTTTTGGATCAACCCGGTCCAAAATGCCGGCCGCTTTTGTATGGCATTGTTAAATTCAGTGCCCAGGCACAGCATATCGGGCTGTTCTTCGGCTGCCAGCCGGGCAAAATAAAGGATATACCGTTCGTAACCCGCTTCCCAGGCGGCCCAGTCTTCGGGGCTTGAAAAATCGAGCGCGCCCGTCCAGCCCCCCGGAATATACACCTGCGGTTTCAGCATCACTTTCAAACCGGCGGCATGCGCCAAACGGATTGTTGTACGCACCCCTTCAGGGCCTTCTCCCCACCATTGCCATTCGTTGTTTTCGGCAAAACGGACGGAGGGCGTGCCTTTTCGGGTAAAAGCATAGGGGACAACGGCAATCCAGTTGGCGCCCACGGCTTTCACTGCCGGCATGGGGTCTTGCGGGAAGGGCTCGGGAGGCGCGACAAAGGTCAGTCCGCAGACTTTTTCACTCATTCGTCCCGGTGGCAATACCGCGGCGGCAGGTGCGACGGTCGGTTGGTTGCAGTTTAGCAGAAGCAGAAGGGGCAGGGTAGAGAAAGTGAGTGCGGAAGTCATACCAGTTCTGGAAAGACCTATAATCGGGCAGCGATTTGGGCGGCCAGTTCGCGAAACTCGTCGGGCGTCATCGGGAATGGCTCCCGACCAAAAGTCAGGTCCGACAATTGATTGAGCGGCACCAGATGGACGTGTGCGTGCGGCACTTCCAGGCCGATTACGGCCACACCGATCCGTTTGCACGGCACCACCTGTTCGATGGCGCGTGCCACTTTTTTGGCAAACAACATCAATCCGGCCAGTTCCTGGTCGGGAATGTCGAAGATATAATCCGTTTCCCGTTTAGGGATGCACAGCGTGTGTCCCTTGGCGGAGGGGCGGATATCGAGAAAAGCGAGGTAATCCTCCGTTTCTGCTACCTTGTAGCAGGGAATTTCACCGGCAATAATCCTGGAAAATATCGTGGACATGGGTGAGCGAATGGTTTAGATGGAAATATCGACCACTTCAAATTCCAGCGCGCCGCCGGGAGTCTGGATTTTGGCAATGTCGCCGCGAATTTTACCCAGCAGTCCTTGTCCGATTGGAGAGGTCACCGAGATGCGCATTTGTTTGGCGTCGGCTTCGGTTTCAGAAACGAGTTTATAGGTCATTTCCTTACCGGTTTTGAGGTTTTTGATCGTGACGTTGGACAGGATAGCCACTTTGGATGTATCCAGCTGGCTCTCGTCGATGACGCGGGCGTTGGCGAGAACCGTCTCGATCTCGTTGATTTTCAATTCGAGCATACCCTGGGCATCCTTTGCCGCGTCGTATTCTGCATTTTCAGACAAATCACCTTGCGCGCGCGCCTCTGCGATGGCCCGGGCCGCTTCCTGGCGGCCGGTCGTTTTCAGTTCTTCTAATTCTGTTCTGAGTTTATCGTAACCACCTTGGGTCAAATACGTGTAGTTGGCCATACCTGATACAATTTAAGCGTATGTGTTTGGAAAGGGAACTGTCAGGAGAAATACCGTTATCGGTTAAAAAAGGCTTACGGAACAGGTAAGTGTTCGGTAAACCTTTAATTTCTATAGACAGAAAAAAACAGAAACGTTCCTATCGGGCAGATAGAAACGTTCCTGTGTTTAAAAAGTTCCTGCAAAGGTAAGGCGCTGGCTGCAATGTCGAAAGTTTTTCAACCGACTTTTTGTAGCCTGCACTTCTTACAGGTCGATGCGGATGCCGAAGTTGTGAATTCCCTGGAATACTTCGGTTGCGCGGAAAGAGTAGTCGAGCGACAGGCGGCTATCCGAACCTTTTTTGAAGGGGATGGAAGCCGAAAGGCCTGCGGAAAGGCCATTGTCGATAGATTGCTCGATCGAGTTGGTGTCGAATTCGGTTTTATACGCGGCGCGCAGCGAGAAGTTTTGGCCGAGGGCAAATTCCAGACCGGCGCCTACCTGGTCGCGCGAGAACGCGTTGGAGGTAAAGTTGACAACCATGGAAAGGCGGCTTTTCGCAGCCAGAAGCCAGTCGTAGGAGGCGCCGATATTGAGCTGCGAAGGCAGTTCGTAGGCAGCCGAACGCTGGTAGTACGTCAGCGGATACTCGAAGGTCTGGTTAGCGCCACTTTGTGACGTGGAAAGACCTTCGCCGGTAAACTGCATTTTGGAGCCTACGTTGCGCAGCGAGATACCGAACTTGAAATTGTCTTTCGGGCCGGTTACGTACTGAACGCCGGCATCGAGCGCAATGGCACGAGCGGAAGCGTTGGTGATCGACTCATTGACAAATTTCGCGGTGATACCCACGGAGACGCGGTTCGAAAAGATATGAGCATAAGACAAGCCCATGTTGAACAAGGAAGGGCTGAACGTACCGCCGGCGCCTTCGGGTGTATTTTCGGTGGTGAGTTCGAGATCGCCCAGATCGACGGCCACGAGGCTGATGCCGAAAGTACCGCCGCCTTTGCCCACGCGCTGCGCGAAACCCAAAGCGTTGATGTTCATGCCGGTCCCCTCGAGGTAGCGGGTGTGCCCCAATTGCAATTGCGTTTTATTGATTCGGGCCAAACCGGCGACATTGAGATACATGGCGTCGGCGCCGCTGACACTGGAAGTGTTCAGCGAATGGAGTCCTGCGCTGCGGGCCCAGGGATTGAGCAACAACTGCTTGGCGCCCTCTTCACCCTGACGGTCGGGGTTGCCAGCCAACGCAACGCCACCGAACATCAGGACGCACAGCGGCAGCAGAATGGTATATTTTAAATTCATAATCTTCTGATTGAAAATTGAATGAAGAGATTCAAATCAAATGATGAATGATGAATGATGAATTTTTCCGTGTCGGATTATTCACCATTCATCATTTATCATATATCATTCATGACTCTAAAGTCCGGATGGGTCAAATTGTCGGCCTATACCGAACCATTTTATGGTCCTTTCACCCATTCCTTCCGCACTCACGTTGATGAGATACACACCACTGGCGACCGGGATACCCTTGTTGTTTTTCAAATCCCACTCGAGGTCGGGCGCGATTTGCTGGTAGGGTTCGTATTGCTCATTGCGGGTGTACTGACGGATAAATTTGCCGTCGAGCGAATAAATAGTGACCGTGCACTTGGCCGGCAGGTTGGTGATTTTGACCACATTGCTGAACTGCGACACCTCGTATTGCGAGAAGCCGTAGTACGGGTTGGGTACCACCTTGATCGAATCCAGTGCGTTTTCAACCTGAACCTGATTCAGGTCGGCGCGTTCGCGACCCTGAATGGTGAATTGATAACGCGGCGTACCCGACTTGCGGCCGTTATCGGCATCGTTGTACCAGGTCTGGAACGGATTGTCGACACGCAGTTTGACCCGGGTTTCGTACGGGATCAAGCCGTTCGGGCCATTGCCCAGCGGGTCCATCTGGAAGCCTTGTGCCAGTTGCAGCATACCGGCCCAGGAGATAAAGCGGACTTGCTGTGCTTTTGCCGTACCGCTGGGGCTGAGCTCGGGTGAGAATTTCTCACGCAACGCGCGGCATTCGTCGTAAGGCGTATTCATGACATATACCCAGTGCTGACCGCCGAGCAGGAGGTTCGGGATGTCATTGACAAATACGTTCTCGTTGAGCACTGCCTGATCCGTCGGGTTCCACATCATATCGCGGCCCGTGAGGCGCGGATCGAGACCGCTGTGATAGCAGGAGTTTTCGACAAAGAAGATGTTGAGACGCTGGCCGGTTTCCACATCGACTGCGTAGCCCGGGAACCAGCCCATGCCGCGCAGCGGCTGTCCGGCGAGCGGGTTGGCGGCGCCGGTGGAAAGCGTTGCAGGTTCGACTTCGTTGTCGGGGTCGGCCAGGCCGTCGCCATCATTGTCGTTTTTACCCACCGAAAGCGAGAAACGGGTATCGAACATCAGGCGTTTTTTATTCGCCGGGCTTTCCGGAACCAGCGTCGGATCCTGGATAGGAGCAAACTCGGTACCGGTGTAGTAGTAACCTGCGCCTTCGGCCACCACGCAACGGCTCCACTTGGATTTGTCGCTGGTGAGTACGATATCGACACTGGGCAATTGCCAGAGTTTGAAGAATCGGCTATTGGGCTCAGGCTGACCGTTGGGCTTGATCGGGAACGATTTCGGACCAATGGCCGAGCTGTTGACGTTGCCTTGCGAACCGGCGGTTTTTTCCGTCCAGGCCGGCGTAATGAGGCGATCGCCGTTGTCGGGCGTTGCGAGTAATGGCAGAACAAAATCGCACATCACATACGGTACAAACCAGCCGTTGCCGATGTTATTGAAGTTTTCTTCCGGATCCATGTCTTCGTCTTTCTCCTGGAAGCCGGTTTTGACGTAGTTCAGCGGGCCGTTGGTCTGATCCGGCAAGCCCTGGAGCCATTGCCGATCGATATCTTCCCATTCGACCGCACCGCCGACCACACCGTTGCGGGAGTCGACATATACCGGGGCTTCACCGAGACGACCGGTAGAAACGTATGCCCCGTACATACCCGGTTCGGCGCGCTGGGCGATGGTAACCGAGAAGCCGTATTCAGCGATCAACTGTTCGTTGAGTTCGTCGATCGTACGCTCGGATTCGAGCACTGCGCCATCGGGCAGACGGCGGAGTTGCCAACGGGCCGTATCCTGCAGT
Organism: Saprospiraceae bacterium; assembly: GCA_016787345.1. GTDB lineage: Bacteria > Bacteroidota > Bacteroidia > Chitinophagales > Saprospiraceae > M3007. The sequence goes on from JAEUUU010000185.1 coordinate 8,839, forward strand.
TTGGTATCCGTGTCGTTGCCGTCGGAAAGTACAACTTCGTACTGGCCGTCTTTTACTTCAAACGGATTGAAGATCGTCACCGTGATCGGGCCGGCGCCTTCCTGATAGGTAAGCGTACTGTCGCCGTTGTTGAAAATCTTGTCGCGGGAAGCCTGGTCGAGATCGAGGAACGTGCCGTTGTTACCGGCGCCTTCGAGACGCGTAATGGCTACGCCGTCGCCGTAAGAGGCGTTCAGCGCAAAGTCGACGATCGGGCGCGGGATAACGGTATAGATCTGGATATTGCCGCGGCCTGCCAGGTACGGGCGTTGCTGACCGGTTACCGGGCGAGCAAGGGGATCGAAATTGGCGAAACTGTTGTAGGCATAAGCAACCACGGAGTAGTAGTACTTCTTGTGGTTAATCAGCGTTTTGTCGTTGCCGGAAGCAAACTGGTCTTCCTTGATCGAGAAGGTATGGCGCACGCCGTTGTCGGCGCCGTCGACCTGAAGTTCAGGATAATAAACGCGTTTGCTGAGGTCGAAAGGATCGGCAACTTCAATCCAGTTGTAAAGTTTGTTGACGCCGTTTTTCACGTCCACCTGATAAACGATGCGCGCTTTGGTCGGGTCGTCGTAATCAGCAGCCGATACGTTCGGGTTGATCAACTGATAAATAACGTAGCCTTCGAACTTGTAGTTGGCAGAATCGCGAACCTTCGGGTCCGTATTGTTGCGGTAGTATTCCGGAGCGAGGAAGTCCTGTTCGGCATATCCTTCCTTCACGTTGTTGAAAGGTGCGACGTTGGTGAGTACGGCCACCACCTCTTCGTTGAGTTCAACCCAATCCACGTTCGGTGCATCGGGGCCGTCAAGCAGGTCGAAGCAGTTGTCGAACAGACCCTGGGCCAGCTTGTCGGCGCGGAAGATTTGCTCGAGATCGGGGCAGGGGTATTCAATATCGGGTACCCACGGAACACCGATGATCAGCTCGTTTTTGGCGCCGGGCAGCAGTGTGAACGGGCCCGAAGCCTGCAGGGTACGACGGTCGCCGATACCCAGGTTGGCCGTACACATCGACCAGCCGTTGGAGTTGGGTGCATCGGTAAAGGCGTAGTTGATCTGCGCGCCACCCGACTGGTAGCCGCTACCGCCATAGGTGTAGGGCGTACCGTCGCGCCAGCGACCGGTCAGGTAGTTGTAAAATTCGGCGGGTTGGTCAGGGTCGCCCATACCAGCGGGCCACTGACCGATACTCGGGTTGTTGAAGTAGGTAAAGGCCGACATGCCGATTTCGATAGACGTATCACGGCCGTCGGGCAGCGTGATCGGGCGCAGCGGACCGCGGAAATAGTCGACGCCGAGGATCGGAACGTTGTTGCAATAGGTCGCGGGCGAGCCTTGCGGGCAGGAGCAACCGGGGTCGCCGTCAGTAGCATCCTGGTTGTAGGTGTACATCAGGCTGAGCGCGGTATCGCAGCCAATGTAGTCGTCGGAAGTACAGCCGAGGTCGGCGTCGACCCACATGGCAAAGAAGGTCGAGTCGATACGCTCGGTAGCGCGGTTGATGAGTTTGTAGCGCTGGAAGGTCATGTCGTTGAGCTCGTCGGCGGTTTTGTAGCCGAAAGCCTGTACTTGTACCTCCATTTGAATGGCGTTGCCTTTGGTTACGGCGTGCGGGGCGCCACCGCCTTCGTCGTTGTAGATCCAGAAGATCATTTCATCCGGATAGCGGTCGATTGGACAGCCGCGGATTTCGATCGAGGGGTAGTCGCCGTCGAGCGGCTCGTAGTTGGTGTCGCCGTCGCGGTCGTAAAAACCGGCAAGTGCCTGGGTAGTAAAGGGCAGGTCGAAGCCCCACACACTATAAAAGAAATCATTGCCTTTGGCCGGCCAGCCCTTGATGTTGCGGGGCATGGCTGCTTCGCTGAGGTTACCCTCGGAGAGGTTGCGCAAATGTTCGCGAATCTCTTCGCCGGTTACGCGGAAGTGGCGGTTCCAGTTGGCGCAGGTAGCGGCATCGGTTGTACCGGTAATCGGGTCGAGCGGGCCGGGCCAAAAATCGTCGTTACCGCTGTAACGATAGTTCTGGCAGGCCAGTTTCAGGTTCAAACCCGGGTCGACACCACCCAGCCATACCGAACCGGCAAAGATGGAGGATACTTCCTGCTGACCCGAAGCGGGATCAACCTTGGGTACGATATAGCGGCCGTCGGAGTAGTCCCACCAGCAGTCGCCCGCGCCAAGCAAACGGGCGCGTACGTTATTGATCTCCTGGTCGATCTGGTCGCTGGCGCCGGCACATACACGCAGGCTCGATTTACGGGCCACGTTGATCTCCGCCTTCCGGTTGAGATCGAAGTGCGCGAAGGCGTCCACACTTGCCAACGCCAGTAAGGCCATTATGCAAAGTCTGTAAAATCGCATGATTTTCAATGTTTTAATTTTTTTAATGAATACCTTTTTTACAAACAAGGGCTTGTTAAAAAAGATCCGGTGTTTTCAGGTTTGATCAGAACAGGAGGGCTGCACCTACGAAAATACGGCGCGGCTGCGTGTAGTTGTTCGGGTTGAGCATGGCCCAGGAATACGAATCGAGGTATGCCTGAAGGCTGCGGCCCTGGCTCACAACGTTGTCGACCGAAGTTTGACCTTCGGGGATAGAGAGGTAACCGTCGTCGGTCGGAGAACCGGTGTAGCGATATACGCCCACAACATTGCGAATGTCGAGCAGGTTGGAAACACGCAGGTATACGTTCAGGTTGAGGTCGCGTTTGCCGGCAGCCGACAAATTGAACGTTTTGTCGGCACGCAGGTCGACGTTGAAGCGCCAGGGCAGACGGTTGCCGTTGATAGCGCCTACTGCACCGGTAGAACCGAAGCGCAGCGGACGCAGGTTGGCCGTATACGGACGACCCGAGGCGGCGTTGATCTGCATATTGATGCCGAAGTCGGCCAGAATGTCGGAACCGCCGATGCGCGGACCATTGTACTGCTTGCCGTTGGCAAAACGGTAGTCGATGATCGCGGCAATGTTGTGGCGTTCGTCGTAGCTCAACGGATAAAGGGTGCGGATGTTACCGCGCGTGGTCAGACCGCGCTGCGAGTTGGCATCCGAACCGGTACCGTCGGCAAACTGAAGGGTATATGCCAGGCGGAGTTCGGCGTTCTGGATACGGCGCAGGTCGTACTGAACGGTAAAACCTTTGACCGTACCGAAGTCTTCGTTGCCGTAGGTATCGTAGCGGCCGATCGTGGGCACATACAGGATCGTACGGCTTTGGATCATGTCGCGCAATTCGCGGTAGTAAGCCGAGAATTTCAGGGCCGAGTTCTGGTTGAGACGCTGCTGGAAGCCTACTTCATAGTCCACAACGCGTTCGGGACGCAGGTTGGCATTGTTGCCCGGCGTACGACCCGGTACGTAGAAGTAGAAGTAGTTGAGCGGCGTTACCTCCCAGTTGCTGGGCGGGCGTTGTACGAGAATGTCGTAGTGCGCGAAGAAGTTGGCGTCTTCCGAGATCGGGAAGGAGAATGCCAGACGCGGGAGCCAGCTGACCTGGGGCTCGTAGTCTTCAAAAGCCGTATTCGGATTGAAGTTCGGATTCTGAATATCGTCGCCGTTGACCGTGTCGCGCAGGAGTGGCGTCACGACGCCACCGCCGAAGATCAGGTTGCCGTCGTTGGCCTGCGTACCGTCGGCATAGTACCAGGTGGTACCGTTGCGGTATGCTTTTATGCTTGGGTCGCTGACGCTGTTGACGTACACTTTGTAATCGTCGCCAATGTTGGCCGGTTTTTCAACTGCGTTGGGCTGGGAGTGATAGTTGCCGGCCGTTTCCACTTCATACAGCGAGAACTGGTCGCGCATCACCTTGGTATTGAGGTCGAAACGCTCCACGCGCAGGCCAAGGCTGAAGATCATCTTGTTGAAGGTGAACTTATCCTTGATGTAAGCGCCCTGGTACAACGGACGGAGGGGAGCAACCGGGAACGTACGAACGCCGGTTACCGGGTCGCGCTGCGTAAAGAAGTCGTTGAAGGTAGCAGCGTCGTTGGATCTGTTGCCGGCGTAGTCGTAGCCATAGTAACCTACAAGGCTGCGGTCGGTCAGTTCGCGTGCGCTGAACATCGAGAGGTTGAGTTGGGAGGGATCGAGTTCGTGCGGGTTGACATACTCCCACAGTTCGAGGCCGAGTTGTTCGCGGATCGATTTGTAGAAGCGGTAGTCTTCATTCTCCTTAACTGCAGGAGCATACTGGGGAATATAGAGACCCAAACCCTGAATCAGGATGGAGTCGACGACAAGGTCCGGGTTCAAGCCATTGAAGTGGCTGTTCGTCTGTTGGGTCATCAGGTCCCAAAGTCCGAACGGCGCCAGCGACCAGTTGCGCTGCGTGCGCTGTTCGCTCAACAGACCGAACTGGATGTTGTGCGTACCGGAGCGGCCCAGTTTCAGGTCGAAACTGCTGTTGGCCGTGATCGTGATGATATCGCTTTCGTTGCGGTTGACGCTGTTGTACACCGAGTTGATGTTGGCGTGCATGCCGCTCCAAAGGTTGTTGTAGATATTGGAGAAACGGCCGTTTTGCGCCAGGTAGGAAG